>CBFGZJ010000196.1:0-3972 GCA_965653215.1 uncultured Sphingomonas sp.
AGCGCAACGTCATAAGCCTTGACCGTCTCGGAAGATGCGGTCGCCACCGGGAACGCGTTGCGGCAATGCTCGACCGAAAAGCGCTTCAGCGTTTCGAGATTGTCGGTCGACATGCCGATCACCCGGGCGCCGGCCTTGCGGAACTCGTCGTTGGCCTCACTGAACGCGCGAGTCTCCAGCGTGCAGCCCGGAGTGAACGCCTTGGGATAGAAATACAGCACCACCGGTCCGTGCCGCAGCTGCTCCTTCAAGTGAAGGCGGAACGGTTTGCCAGCGAGCGCGCCCGTCGTGACGAAGTCGGGGGCCTTTGCACCGACCGGGAGCGCCGCGGATAATGGGCTGGCGAGGAGCGAACCCATCGCGGCGAACGCAACAAGCAGGATTGGGCGCATCGATGCTCTCCTTATGCTTCTGGGAGAATAGGCGGAGCGCTCGAGGACTGCGAGTCCCTACCGACGGCGCGAAGCGCTCCGCGCGATTCTCACCAACTCTTCGCCGAGGGCCGCCTGATCCGGCGCACGGACGCGGAGGACGGTCAACTCAAGTCGCGCCAACAGCTCGTGCAGCTGCGCCAGCTCCGCCGAACTCCATCGGCCAAGAAGCTTCTGAACGACAGGTTTGTCTTTCCAGAACAAGGCTTTGCCGAGTGACGTCACGACGTCGCCGATCCGCTCACCCCGGTCAACTCGGCTGCGCAGCGGCGCCAGCATCAGCAGCCGGCGCTGAATTGCCCGGATGATCGGGATCACCTCCGTGCTGGCGCCGTCAAGCCGCTCCAGTTCCGCGACAAGGGTCGCCAGGTCGCCCGTCAGGGCATGATCACCGACGCGCAGCGCGTCCCCTTCGGCATAGTCGGCGGAGATGAGGTCGAGCGCGTCATGGCCAATTTCGCGCGGGCGATCCGGCGCCGCATCGACGAACAGCGCCAGCTTTGACAGTTCCTGGGCGATCATCCCCCGGTCATTGGCGGAAGCGGCCGCGAGCCGCGCCGCCACCCCGGAATCGAGCCGAAGTCCCTCCGCATTGGCCATGCTAATCACCAACCGCTCCGCATCACGCCCTTCCGGTGCATAGGACACATGCGCCAGCGCCTGCCCGTGAGCCTCGGCAAGCTTGAGCAGCGCGGAGGATTTGCGCAGCGCGCCCGCGATCAGGACGGCGGGGCATTCGATAGCAGGGGCCTCGAGCAATGCTTCCACGGCGGGCAGGACTTCATCGCCCGCTGGCTCCACCCACAGCAGCCGGCGTCCGCCGAACAGTCCGATCGAACGCGCTTCATCGGCGAGTAGCGAAGGATCGCCCTTCAGCATGGAGCCCGCAAGGAGCACCTTCTCTGCATTGCCCAAGCCAGCGGCAAGCTGCTGCGCCAGCGAGCGCGATCCCGCCTCGTCCGGGCCATAGAAGAGATAGAAGCGGATTGCCGGATCCGGCGCAGCAAGCTGGCGTGGAAGCTGTGCGGCGACCGCCTTCACCGGGTAGCGGCCGTCCGCCTAGCGTAGATCCCGAGTCGGGCGACGATCTGATCGGCGACGGCATGGGCCAGCCGTTCCGCCGCCGTCTGCTCAGCGGCAACGGTCGCATACTCCGAGGATACGACGTCAACCCCCGCGTCGGAACCGGCGCTGGCGTCGAGCACCACCTGACCCGTGGCGGCGTCGACCAACCGGTAGCGCGCGCGAAGCGTCCGGCGTTCACGGGTGATCGCTGTATCGCCACGGATACCAAAGCCGGTGATGTCGTCGTCGAGCTCGACTTCAAGCCGGTAGCTTGCCGCCGCCTCGCCGTTGCGGCCGAGCCGATCAGTCAACGCGCTTCGCACAAGCCAGCCGAGCTGGCCGGGAATCGGTTGCACCTCGACCGATCGCAGAACCGTCGCCACGCCGCTTCCTTCCCCGCCGGCGTAGAGCGGGCGCAACGAGCATCCGGAGAGCGCCAGCATCAGCCCCGCTGCAAGAGAGAAGACGCGCATCACAGGACCAGGTTCACGAGCCGGTCCGGCACGACGATGACCTTGCGCGGGACCACTCCATCAAGATGGCGCACGACATTGTCCGCGCCAAGCGCCATTTGCTCGAGCAATTCGCGCGAAGCCCCGCGCGGCGCCTGAAGCGTCTCGCGCAATTTGCCATTGACCTGCACGGCGATCGTGACCTCTTCGTCGACCAGCAGCGCCGGATCATGCTCCGGCCACTGAGCGTCGGCAATCAGTCTCTCGCCGCCGAGCTGCGCCCAGCCTTCCTCCGCCAGGTGCGGTGCCATCGGCGCAATCAGCACCAACAGCGTTCGCACGGCGGCGGCCCGGGTTGCGGTGGGCGGCGCCTTTTCGATTGCACTCGCGAGTTCGTACAGTTGCGCGACGGCCTTGTTGAACGCGAGGGCCTCGATCGCCTCAGCCACGGCAGCGATCGCCCGGTGAAGCTTGCGAGCGAGCGCGGGATCCTCGCCGTCAGCAGCGACACCGGCTGAATTGACCAAGCGCCAGACCCGCTGAACAAAGCGCGCGGACCCTTCAATTCCGCTTTCGGACCATTCGAGATCGCGATCAGGCGGGCTGTCGGACAACATGAACCAGCGGACCGCGTCGGCGCCGTAGCGGTCAACGATCGGCTCTGGATCGACCGTATTCTTCTTCGACTTCGACATCTTCTCGACCCGGCCGCGTTCGACCGGCGCGTTCGTCGCACGTTCGATCAGCCCGCCACCGCCGGCCGGCTCCACGTCTTCTGGCGACAACCAGCGGCCGTCGAGCGACTTGTAGGTCTCGTGGGTGACCATGCCCTGGGTGAACAGCCCGTGAAACGGCTCGGCGAAGCTGATTTTTCCAATCCGCTGCAGCGCTCGAGTCCAGAAGCGCGCGTAGAGGAGGTGGAGAATCGCATGCTCGACCCCGCCGATATATTGGCTGACGGGCAGCCACTTTTCGACCTCGGCCCGATCGAAGGGCCGATCCGAGGGCTGGCTCGCGAAGCGGATGAAATACCAGCTTGAATCAACGAAGGTGTCGAGCGTGTCGGTTTCCCTGCGGGCCGCGGCGCCACACCGCGGGCAGGGTTGATTGCGCCATGCCTCATGCCGGTCGAGCGGATTGCCCGGCTGGTCGAAGCTGACGTCCTCGGGCAACACGACTGGAAGCTGGTCACGGCCAACCGGAACCGCTCCGCAAGTCCCGCAATGAATGATCGGGATCGGCGTTCCCCAGTAGCGCTGACGTGACACGCCCCAATCGCGCAGGCGCCACGCGTCATGCTCCTTGCCCCAGCCGGCACGTTCCGCTTCAGCGATTACTGCCGCCTTGGCATCCTTTACGCTCATCCCATCAAGGAAGCGGGAATTGACCAGGATGCCGTCACCGGGCTCCGCCTCATGCACAATCGGGTCGCTCGCGCCCTCCGGGGAAGTGGCCACCACCCGCTTGATCGGCAGGTGATATTTCGCCGCGAAATCATAGTCGCGCTGATCGTGTCCGGGCACCCCGAACACTGCTCCAGTGCCATAATCCATCAGCACGAAATTCGCGATGTACACCGGCAGGCGCCAGTTCGAGTCGAACGGATGGATCGCTTCGCAGCGCAGCCGGTACCCGCGCTTCTCCGCCGTCTCCAGCGCAGCAGCGGTCGTCGGGCCTGCGCGGCATTCCTCGATAAAAGCAGCAGCTTCGGGGTCCCGCTCGGCGGCGGCACGAGCGCAGGGATGGTCAGCGGCGACAGCGACGAAGCTTGCCCCGAAAATCGTGTCCGGCCGCGTGGTGTAGACTTCGATCGACTCCGTGCCGACCGGCTCGCCCGCCAGGCGGAAGGAGAAGCGCAGCCCCGCGCTCCGCCCGATCCAGTTTTCCTGCATGAGACGGACCTTGTCCGGCCATTGATCGAGCGTGCCCAGTCCGTCGAGCAGTTCCTCAGCGAAGTCGGTGATCTTCAGGAACCATTGGTTCAGCTTGCGCCGTTCCACCGGAGCACCCGACCGCCACCCCCG
>CBFGZJ010000197.1:0-3952 GCA_965653215.1 uncultured Sphingomonas sp.
GGCAGCGTGATCGTCGATCTGGCGGCGGATGCTGGCGGCAACGTCGAGGGCTGCGTCGCCGGCGAAGCCGTGGAGCGGCATGGAATAACCATCATCGGGCCGAAGAACCTGGCGGGCAGCCTTGCCGCTGATTCGTCGGCGCTGTTCGCGCGCAACCTCTACAACTTCCTCAGCTCGGTGTGGGACAAGGAAACGAATAAGCCGCTGCTGTCGGATGATGACGAAATCGTCCAAGGCCTCCGCCTGACCAAAGATGGACAGGTCGTGTCAGAGCGTTTGCGCTCCTAACGAGCGCTTTCATGTTCTGAGGCGGGATCTCCGCCAATGAAAAACCCGGCCGAAGCCGGGTTTTTTTTACGATCAGGCGCCGAGACCCTTCCAGCCACCGCCATAGAGCCAAGTCCAGAAGCCATTCCGTGAATTGTTCTTCATGGTCATACCCCTCTTGCACTGTGATTCGGCACAGTGAAGGGATATTAACCTTAATTGTTTTGGTTAGCAAACGATTAACTATATCACGCTGCCGCTCGCTTCTTCTCGGCGACAAGTCGCTTGATCAGGGCTTCTAAACTTCCTGGGCGGCCGACTGCATAGCCTTGAGCGACATCGCACTCGAGGGACTTCAGCAGGTCTAAAATCTCTTTACTCTCAACACCTTCAGCAACCACGCTACGGCCCAGCTGATGCGCCAGTACGATCGTTGATTGCACCATCAGCCGGTCGCTGCGGTTGTCGGTGATCGACCGAATGAAGCTCTGGTCAATCTTCAACTCGCTCGCTGGAATGCGCTTCAGATAGTCGAGGGTGGATTGACCTGTGCCGTAGTCGTCGATCGAGATTCGGATGCCTGAATCGCACAGCGCATTCAGCACGATCAAATTATCGTCCCCGCGCAGCGCCGCGGTTTCCGTTAGCTCGAGGATGAGTCGCCGCGGTTCCAAACGATGGCGCGCCAAAATGTCGGCGATTCGCGACGGCAATGTACGGTCTCCGGTCAAGCGAGCCGATAGGTTGACCGCGACGGAGAATTCAATTTCCCTGGCGTTGATTTCCGCAGCCGCTGCGATCGCCTGTTCCAAGATGAAGCACGTCAGCTTCTCAATGCGGTCGTGCTGCTCTGCTTGCGTGATAAATTCAATCGGGCTGATCGCGCCCTTCTCGGGATGGGTCCAGCGCGCTAAGGCCTCGGCCCCGGAAATTCGTCCTGTGGTCAGGTCCAGCTTGGGTTGGTAAGCGATCCAGATCTCGCCCTTGTCGATCGCCTGATCCAGCTGACCGAGCAAGGACAGGCGCCACGACGCATCGGTTAGGCGATCGAGATCGAAGGTCTTCCATTTCATGCTTTCGCTCGCCGCTTCGTCCGCAGCAATAAGCGCACTGGCCAACCGGTTTTCCGGCGAACGACCGCTGCCGAGCTCGACCCCAAAGCTGATTGCCAGATCGATTTGCGTGCCAGCTACCCGGGCCGGGTTACGGAACATCCCATGGAGGGCGTCAAGATGATATCCGAGCGGATCGCCGGGCTCCATGAACCAAGCAAAGGCGCCCCCCTCAGTCTGATACAGTACCCGTTCAGGGGCTCCGACGGTAAGGCGGGCGGTAATTTGTTCGATCAGCTGCCGCTCTTGATCAGGATCAAGCGTCGAGGCGATTTCTGTGTAATTTCGAACTCGGGCGGCTACGATGGTTCGTGATCCGCTTCCGCGTAACTCGCGAATGGCATTGAGATTCGGAAGGCCCGAAACCGCGTCGGTTTCACCCTTTCGCCGCAGGCGCTGCCAAGTGACGAAGATTGCCGTAGCCACGATCACGAACAAGCCTGCAGTGATATCGACAAAGATCAAATGAGCTTCAAGGAACAGCGGCGCGACGAGAAGAGTCGCTCCTACCGAACCGAGAACGAGTGACCGTTTCGTAGTTGTCTTCAAAACAACCACCCCGATGCTGCAAGCGATTGCGAGTAGAAGACTCGGTAGCCAGCCCAGCCGAATGGGGTGACCCTTCTTCAGCGTCTCGGCACCAAGAATATGGCTGTAAACGCCGCCTATTTCACCGTAGCCGGGAGCGTAATACATGTCCCCGACCTGATCGGCGGTCGCGCCGATGATTACATCTTTCCCCGCAACCTGGTACGCGCCGATCTTTCCCGACAGAAGTTTGCTGGGGGAGAATGCGGGAACTGACTGCGGACGAATGGAGTAGTCGATCGGATACGTCTTGTCGGTCGGTCCCGAGGTTCCGCCGAGTAGAGCCGAAAAGGAGGGGATCGGACTACCCGATGAGTCGACTTGTGCGTAAGGCAAGCTCCACACTGCGCCTGCATAGTTGTAATAGCCGCTGATCGTCCCAACGCTAGCGTGCGCTGTGAACTGCGGTAGCGGTTTGAGGTCGGAGGTCTGGGGACCACGATTGGTCCCGAGACGCAGACGGGCTGGAAGAACAACCTGAGCTCGCGAATTCCTCAATGCGCCCTCGAATGCTCGATCCTCGGCGGGTGAGGTCTTGTTGCCCATGTCGATGTCGAAAAAAACCCGCTTGGCTCCCAACCGCGAAAGCTCCTCGACCATGCGGGCATGATGGCGACGGGGCCAGGGCCAGCTGCCCACCTCACGCAGGCTGGCATCATCGATCGCCAGCAATACGATCTCACCGCTTGCTTGCTCAGGATGTAGGGAGTTGCGGCCGATTCTGAGTCCGTCCTCAATGATCTCGCCGAAGCCAATCAGCCCGAACAGGAGGCCAACCAAACCGATCCCAAGCACGAACCGTAGGCTGGATCGGTCGATCCTGCTCGGGAGTCGGTCGGAAAGTTTCCGGTGCACCATGAGCTGCACCATCGCGGTAAATGGTTATTAAATCGGAAACCGTGCAGGCATTGACCCACGGCCAACACACTCGACTCTCGACAGGCGCGCGTCGTGCCGCCAAAAGGCCGGAGAGAGGGGCCAATGGATTTTCTGTCGATCTTGTCGATCTTCGTGCTGGCGTGTTTCGTCGGCTATTATGTCGTGTGGTCGGTGACTCCGGCGCTGCACACGCCGCTGATGGCGGTGACCAACGCCATTTCATCGGTGATCATCGTCGGCGCGCTGGTGGCATCCGCGGCCGCTGGAAGCCCGCTGTCCAAATGCCTTGGGCTGGTTGCGGTGGCACTGGCGAGCGTCAACATCTTTGGCGGGTTTGCCGTCACCCAGCGCATGCTGGCGATGTACAAGAAGAAGGAGCGCCGCGATGCATGAGGCTGCTCCTCAGCCGTCCTGGGTAATTCTGGCTTACCTGATCGCCGGCGTCTGCTTCATTCTCGCGCTGCGCGGCCTGTCGAGCCCGGAAAGCTCGCGGCGCGGCAACACGCTGGGCATGGTCGGCATGGGGATCGCCGTCGCGACCACCCTCGCAATCCACGACATTGCCTCAATCCTCGAAATCGCGCTGGCGATCGTGATCGGCGGCGCGATTGGGCTGGTCACCGCTCGCCGGATCCAGATGACGGCAATGCCGCAGCTGGTTGCCGCCTTCCACAGCCTGGTCGGATTGGCCGCGGTGCTAGTCGGCGCGGCAGCGTTCCTCAATCCGGCGGCGTTCGGGATTGTCGATACAAGCGGGGCGATCCTGCCGGTCAGCCGGGCAGAGATGGGGTTGGGCGTCGCCATCGGCGCGATCACCTTCTCCGGCTCGGTAATTGCCTTCCTCAAACTCAATGGCAACATGAGCGGGGCGCCGATCCTGCTGCCGCTGCGGCATGTCCTCAATCTGGGTACGCTGGCGGCGATCCTCGGCCTGATCGCCTACTTCACCCAGGACCAGGCACCGTGGATCTTCTGGACGGTGACCGCCCTGTCATTCGCGATCGGCTTCCTCTTGATCATCCCGATCGGCGGCGCGGACATGCCGGTCGTGGTGTCGATGCTCAACAGCTATTCGGGCTGGGCGGCGGCGGCGATGGGCTTCACGC
>CBFGZJ010000198.1:0-3939 GCA_965653215.1 uncultured Sphingomonas sp.
ATTTCGCGACCATCCTTCAGCCGCACGCCTTGGACCTTGCCGTCGCCGTAAATCTCGGCGGTGTCGGCGCCGGTCAGGATCGTCTGACCGCGCGCCTCGAGTGCCGATTTCAGCAGCCAGCCGGCGGCTTCGTCGAGCTGCCGCTCCATCAGCGTCGGCATCAGATGGATGACGGTCACCTTCATCCCACGCAGGCTCAGGCCGTGGGCGGCTTCCAGCCCGAGCAGTCCGCCGCCGATGACCACCGCGTCGCCGCCCGCTTCGGCGGCGGCGATCATCGTATCGACGTCCTTGACGTCCCTGAAGCTGATGACTCCCGGCAGGTCCTTGCCGGGAACGGGGATGATGAACGGATCGGAGCCGGTCGCGATCAGCAGCCTGTCGTAGGAGACGATCCGGCCCGACTGCGCGGTGACGGTCTTGGCCGAGCGATCGATTGCGACGACCGGATCGCCGGCGACCAGCTCGATGCCATTGTCATCATACCAGGCCCTGTCGTTGATGACGATGTCGTCGAAGCTCTTTTCGCCGGCGAGCAGCGGCGAAAGCATGATCCGGTTGTAATTGACGTGGGGCTCGGCCCCGAAAATCGTCACGCTGAAGCGGCCGGGATCGCGCGCCAGCAGTTCCTCGACCGCGCGGCAGCCGGCCATGCCGTTGCCGACGACGACCAGCCGCGGCAGCGCCTTCCCGACTGGCGGATCGAGCGCGATGTCCTGCGCTTCCTGTGGGAAATCCTGGAAATCCACGCACCTGCTCCAAACGAAAAAAGGCCGCCATCCGGCGACCGGGCGAACCCAGTGCCAAGATGGCGGCCTTGCCATTGATCGTGTTCCGGCAGCTTAGTGCCGGGGCGATGTGCCGATCCGTCCCGACCCTGGGCGTCTCGGCAGAAAGAGTCGGAGCTTCGTCGCTCCTCCCTCTAAACTGCCAGAAATCGTCTGAAGGTCAAGATATTTGTGCGGTGCAGCATGGCGCTGGTCGATCAGAACGCCCACTCCACCGACGCCCACAACTTCTTGGTGTCGGCCGTGAACAAGGGAGCGATCTCCTCCGCGTCATAGTCTGCATACTTGAGCAGGAAGGTGTATTTCTTCACTTTCACGAGGAACTGAGCGTCGAGCTCATTCCCATAATGCTGTCTTTCCCCGAACACTGAACGATCTTCCTTGTAGCGGTGGTAGACCGCCGTCAGGGCGAGGGAGTCGATCCCCTTGGCCGGCTTGGCCCGGGTGTAGCCGATCTGACCGTAGAGATCGCGGATTCCGTTCGGCGGAGTGACCAGGAACTTGTCAGCCCAGCCCTGAAACTTGTGCAGCGTCGCCAGCGGGGTCTGGAACGAGGTGAACGGTAGCCCTTCGTCCGCGCCCAGCACTTCATAGGCGGCTCCGGCGGTGAAGCCAGCGAAGCTCAGCCCGAGCTCGCCGAAGTAGTAATCTGCCTCATAGTCGTTGGGATTGCGGTGATAGTCCGACTGGCGGGCATAGCTCGCCGCATAGTTGAGCTTGAGGTCCTTGCTGAGCGGATAGGCGCCGGCGAAGCGCGCGCCATAGCTCTGGCTGGAATTGCGGAAGAGTTGAACTTCCAATTCGTCCTGATCGACCAGGTACGCAAAGCCGGTCAGCGTTCCGACCGGAGTCTTGTAGGACAGGTTGGCAAACACATTGTCGCCGTTGATTGCCTGTTGGCGGCTGGTGACCAGGCCGAAGCTGTTGCCGCCGTCGATTCCCCAGATCGTGCGCACCGACCAGCTATAGGTGAGGTCGAGCTTCAGATCCTTGATGCCGGTCCACTCGATCCGCGCCGCATCGAACGTCTGCTCATTCTGGCGCCACCCAACCGATCCAACGAACCGCTGATCGTCGAGATTGATGCGCTGCCGGCCGACGGTGATCGCCGTCTTCGGAAGGCCGCGGTATTGAACCTGCAGCCGATTGAGCTCGATATTCTCAGGATCGGCGACCAGCGGCATCAGGAGCTTGCCATTCAGGCCGCTGTTGTAAGCTTCCTTCAACGGCACCGTGCCTTCCGCTTCGGCTAGGAAGGACCAATCCTTATTCGACACTTCGGCGCCGGCCCTGATGCGCCATGTGATCGCATCGGCATCGCGGACGAAATCGTCCTGGTCGACGGTTTCGTAGCGGAGTCGCGTGTCGAACAGCGGCTTGATCGAGAAATCTTGGGCACAAGCGGGACCTGCGGCAGCCACAGCGGCCACCGTGAACAGAAGCGTCTTCATTGTTTTACCCCCTTTTGGACCTCACTGAGGTCAGGCGTTCACATCCGCCTCTCCAGCTTCCGGCCTCTTGGCCTGGAAGCAGCGGGCGGCATCCCCCCGGACTGCCGCCCGCTGGCGCAGCCGTCAGATGCGCGCGCCGTTCAGTTGCCAGCTCGACCGCCACTGCGCCTTGATCAGCGTCAGGCCAATCAGCGCCAGGGTCGCCAGTGCTGCAAAGATCAGGAAACCAAGGCTGAAGCTCCCGGTCAGCTGCTTGGCGAAGCCGAGCGAGCTGGCGAGGTAGAAGCCGCCGACGCCGCCGGCCATTCCGACGAGCCCCGTCATCACCCCGATTTCGGCGGGGAACCGCTGCGGGACCAGCTGGAACACCGCGCCATTGCCGGTTCCGAACGCCAGCATCGCGACGACGAAGGCAGTCATTGCGGCGAACAGGGTTCCGGCCTGACTGACCGCGACTAGCGCCAGTGCGCCGACGATCAATACGCAGCTCAGGGTCTTGATGCCGCCGATCCGGTCGGCCAGCGCTCCGCCCATCGGCCGGACCAGCGAGCCGGCGAACACGCAGGCGGCGGTGCAATAGCCGGCGGTAATCGGGGTGAGGCCAAAGCGGTCGGTGAAGTAGATCGGAAGGCTCGCACCAAGCCCGACGAACCCGCCGAAGGTAACCGAATAGAAGGCCATCAGCCACCAGGCATCGGCCTGTTTCAGGGGTTCGAGATAGGCGACCAGCGGCTTGGGCGCGGGCTGGTTGGCCGAGTCCTTGGCCATGATCATGTAGATCACGAACACGATCGACAGCGGGATGCAGGCCAGCCCCAGAACCGCGTTCCAGCCGAAGATCTTCGCCAGCCCAGGGGCGAACAGGGCGGCCAGCACTGTGCCGCTGTTCCCCATTCCAGCGAGCCCCATTGCCTTGCCCTGGTGCTCCGGCGGGTACCAGCGGCTGGCAAGCGGAAGCGCGATCGCGAAGCTGGCCCCGGCAAACCCGAGGATGACCCCGAGCGCAAGCGTTCCGGCATAGCTGTCGACCCCAACCAGATAGGCAGTGAGCAGGCCGGCGATCACGATCAGCTGGCTGATCGCCCCCGACAGCTTGGGACCAATCCGGTCGACCAGGAGGCCATTGGAGACTCGGAGCAACGCGCCCATCAGGGTCGGCACCGCGACCATCAGCCCTTTTTGGGCAGGGGTTAGCCCGAGCGTCTTGGAAATCTCGGGCGCAAGCGGCCCAAGGATCACCCACACCATGAAGGCAAGGTCGAAGTAGAGGAAGGCAGCGATCAGGGTCGGCGTATGACCCGAGCTCCAGAACGTGGATTTCTCCGCGGATTGGGCGCGGGTGCGGTCCCAAAAATTGGTGGCCATGAGAAGTCTCCAGTCGCAAACATGAAAAAAGCCGCGTGACCGATCCATGGCGGTGCCATGGTCGACCAGCGGCTTTGCTGAGTGATGGCGGAGGGGTCCTATCCCGGCTGTGGGAAGCCCGCTCCTGAACTGCGCCTCGTCGCGCGAGACCCGGTCATTACACAGGCCAATTTATGTTGCAACGCACAATTGCGTCACAAGGGTGTGATTGGAGGGGATTTAGGGGGATCCCGACAGCGCCGGACTGATCGAAGCCGCCTGGATCAGGGGGAAAACGGCTGCCAGCGGCTTCATCTCCGGGAGGATCTGATCGATGACGCCGAGATCCAGCGCGA
>CBFGZJ010000199.1:0-3922 GCA_965653215.1 uncultured Sphingomonas sp.
TGGCCTGCAGCTCCTCGGTGGCGGCCACGATCTTCCGCCCCCAGATGTTCGCAACCGAGGCGGATTCACGGATATCGGCAAAAGCAGCAGGCTGGAACTCACCAGGCGTCCCTTGCGCCCAAAGAGCGGCCATCGGCACATCGGCCGAAGCCTTCATCTCCATCCCGTCGCCCATCGCGGCCGGCGGGCCTTCATGGGATTCGCCGTAGCGGAGCATGCCCACGCGGTGCAGCTCGGCCGTTAGTGTCTCGTAATGCTCCGTCTTCAGCAGGTCCTGCAGAGTCCGGCGGAAATCCCAAAGGAAGCGGTCGCTGGTCTCGGCACTGTCGACTACATAGCCTGCCAGCACCGGCAAGAATGGAGAGGCATCATAGCCTCGCAGGCGCTTGAACTGGTCCAAGATGGCCGGGGTCCAGTTGGCCTCGCCGGCCTCCCAGCTGTCAAATACCATGTTGCTGACGCCACCAGGTCCAAGCCGGCCACCACTCGCCTCGCGATAGCGATCAAGGTATTGCCGGATGTAGCTGGTGACGTCCGCTCGGCTGAGCTTGTCTACCTCCAAGCCCCGGCCTGATGCCTGCGCCGGCGCGTTGGTCTGGCCGGTCAGCGAGTGGCCGAACCGAAGGATTGTCCACTGTCCTTTCGGCGCGACCCAGTCGAGAGATCCGTCCTCGCGCAGCTGAGCGGTAAGATCGAGCACATTGGCTGAACGTACCGCGCCCGGACCAGGCGGGGTGGCGACAGCATAATAGTCGCGCGAAAGGATGAAGCCGGCCTTGGTCTCCCAGGCGTTGACCATCGGCGCGCCGCGCAGCACAAGCTCCGACACGAGCAGCTTGCCCGCGGGCGAGGTTCCAAGATTGAGGCCGCCTTCCCCATCGGCGTTCGCATTCTTTGCAGCCGGAACCACCACCCGGAACCAACGCGCGGTCGTCCCAGGAATTGCAGTTGTGCGTTGCGGGCCAGCGGTCTCCAAGCTGCCCACTTGCCGCCAGCTTCGGCCATCGTTGCTTGCTTCCAGCCGGGTCTCCGGTCCGAGCCCAGCACCGCCCCGGCCTCCGAAATGGGCGTAGCCGCCGGTTGCAACCGTCACCGCACGCACCGTCACCGGCCGGCCGTAGTCGAACTGCATCCACGCCTCGCCAGTTTGAGCGACGCGCGTCAGCTCGGTGGTCGCCACCACGTCACCATCGGCAAGCTTCTCGGCAGAGAAGCTGCCGCCGCTCGCGCTGACCACTGGGATTGGCAGGGCGGCGTTTCGCGGCGTTGGGAAAGCGACCACCTTGGCGTCGCGGTAGAAGCCGGTGCTGCCACCGAAGCCGGCCCGGTTGTTCTGGAATAGGCCGGCCGAGCTCGGGGGATGCGGCAGCTTTTCCGTGAACGCCCGGCCGCCCATCACCTGGGTCTCACTCCAGACATATTTCTTCATTGCCTGCTCTGGCTTGACCCAAGGCCCACCGGTCTCGCTCCAGCCCGGCGAACCAGCGATCCCGACATCGAAGCCCTTGGCGATGCTCTGGTCCACGGCCTGCTTGAACGCGTCCTTCCAGCCGGGGCTCATGTAGGGCAGCGGTGTTTCGACCACGCGCGGTGCGCCGACATCAACATCAAATGCCTGGTAGCCGCCAAGGCCGATGCGCTGCATCCACTCAAGGTCGGCAGTAATTCCGGCGGGACTGATCTGGCCATTGTTCCAATGCCACCAAACCCGCGGCTTGGCAGAAGCAGGCGGGCTGCTAAATTCGTCCAGCAGGACATCTGCGGCGAACGCAGTGCCGGCGCCGGCGAACGCAATGGCGGACACGCCCAACACCCATCGCACCCACATCGATGATCGCATGCCAACCTCTCCGCCTTGTATTTTCAACGGACATTAGGGGGTGGCACAAGCAGACTCAATCGAAAGTGACGTGTTTTGCGCGATCTTGAGCGACACACCGATCGGCTGCCTTGTGACCCGACTTCACTGCACCAAGGCGGCAATCGGCCCTCGCGTGATACCCCGTTCGTTCACGGCATCGACCGCGAAATAATATTTGGCGCCGAGGTTCAGGCTGGCCACGGCAAGCTCGGTTCGCCCGTCATAGACCTGATAATTCTGAGTCAGCAGGTCGGGGCGAACCCCAAACCGCACGACATAAAACTCCGCATTCCGCGCTGGGCGCCAAGAGATGGTTGCGCGCCGTCCGTCTGCCGGGTCTCGAACGGCCTTCTCCGAATTCACCTGCGCTGGCGAAGGCGCGTTGCCGAGGCCGAACACCCGCAGGTCATAAAGCGAAAACTTGCCGCCGTCGGGCGAGTGAACATTGTGTAGCCGGACAAAGCGGGCGCGCTCAACCTTGGGCAAGACCTGATAGTCATGCGGGGCATCGCGGCCCGCCCTCGACGTGTCTATCACCGTCCTCCACGTTCGCCCGTTTGAGGAGAGGTCGAGCGCGTAGCGATAGACGTCCGTGCTGATTCCGCGGCCGAAACTGTCCTGATCGGCGAAATTGATCTGGATCGCTTGGATCCGCTTCACGGCGCCGAGATCGACCTGAAACCATTCGCCGGGTTTGCCGGTCTTCGCCGACCACCAGGTGCGGACATCTTCGTCTACCGCGAGATTGACGCCGAGGTCGGGCAGCGAGGAGGAGGCAGTCGCGCTCTTTCCTCGCGACAGGAGCATCCATCCGGTCAAGCGGCGGTCGCCGTCGATGTAGTGCGGATAGTCGGCCAGGTAAGTGTCAGTGACCAGTTCGCCGCTAGAAGTGAAGTGGGAGGGGAACAGCCCCAGACGGCGCTCGAAATGAAACCGGCGCGAGATGGTCATGGTCGAAGATCGCCACCACTGACCGTCGGCGCCTTTGAACAGGCTGCCATGACCCGCCCCAGCGATGAAGCCGGTTGGCTTCACGGCAATGGGATTATGCTCCTCGTAACGAAATGGTCCCATCGGATGGTCGGAAATGAGCACCCCGTCCGCATAGGTCTTATATTCCGTGCCGGGTGCTGCATATTGCAGATAATATTTGCCCCGGTGCTTGGTCATCCAGGCGCCTTCGATGAATGACGGCGCGTCCAGCTTTTCGTTGCGGTCGCCTACAACCTCCCAACCGCGCGCGTCCTTGTTGCGCGACTGCGGGATGGTGACCTCGCGGATTGGCTGAAAGGTCTTCGTGTCGAGTTCATAGGCGCGGAGGATGTCCGTTCCGCTGAGCCCGGCGTACAGGTAGAGCCGGCCATCATCGTCGAGGAACAGGCACGGGTCTTCGTAGCCGGGGCTGATCGTGGCGGCTTCGGTCCAGACCCCGGTTATCGGATCGTCAGTGACCCAGATCCGCTTCGCCTTCTCGCTGGCCGCGAGGTAAAGCTTGCCATTCATCTCCAGAACGGTCGGCGCGAAACGGTCGACCTGGTACCCTGTCGGCTCGACGAAGGTCCAACGGAGCAGATCGGTGGAATGCCAATAACCCTTGGAGTGGGACGCAAACAGCCAATATCGGCCCTTGAACCTGACCACCGTCGGATCCGCCGCTTCCCGAAACGGTGCTTTCCATCGCTGATATCGGTAGGGAAGATCGACAGGATTGGCGAACGTCGCGAACCGGCTCTCCTTCGCCTCCGCTGCAACAGGCACGGCTACCACTAAGGCGGCGAGCACCGCCGTCAAAGAAAGTTGGACAAGAACGCGGTTACGCATTGTGCAAGCTTCCCCTCGCATTAGCGGCTGGGCTGTCACTACCGTCGACCCCAGCCGCCGATCGGCTTCTATTTGTACGTTCCGGTTGCATGGAAAACAATTGTCCGACAAATTCGCATCAACAGCGAACAAGTTCGGCCATTGTGGAGAGAGCGGCATGTGGGATCGAAGAGACGTGATGAAGGCGGGATCGGCTGCGTTCGGGGCATCCATGCTGAGCCCCGCGGCGCTCGCTCAACC
>CBFGZJ010000200.1:0-3918 GCA_965653215.1 uncultured Sphingomonas sp.
CCTTACACCTCCTCGTTCCACACCCGTTTCCCGGATTATGTCGCGATGCGGACCGGACTGCCTACGGGATTGCTATGGTCGGTCATGCGCCGGTTCCACGGGCCCGCAGCGCGAACCTTTGCTGTTACCCCCTCGCTCGCCGCTGAGCTTGAGGGGCGCGGCATCACGCGAACGCATCACTGGCCGCTGGGGGTCGACCTATCGCAATTCACTCCAGATGCGCCGCTCCATCCGCGCCTCGCGAAATTGCCGCGCCCGATACTGCTGAACGTCGGCCGGGTCGCGCCTGAGAAGAATCTGGAAGCCTTTCTAGACCTCCGATCGGCTGGATCGAAGGTCGTGGTCGGGGACGGACCAGCGCTTGAGCGCCTTCGCGCGCGCTATCCTGATGCTTATTTCCTCGGCTCTCTCCACGGTTTGGAACTGGCATCCATCTATGCCACCGCAGACCTTTTCGTATTTCCCAGTCGTACCGACACATTTGGCTTGGTGAATATCGAAGCGCTCGCCAGTGGTCTTCCGGTCGCGGCATTCCCGGTCCCTGGTCCAGTCGACATCCTCGGGTCCCATGGATTTGGCTTCCATGGCCTCGGAGCGAGAATTGGTGCTGTTGACGAAGAGTTGCAGGAGGCGGTCGACATTGCTCTCACTGCCGACCGCCGGGCATGCATTGCGGAGGCGGCCAACTATGATTGGGCTCGGTGTACCGACCGCTTCATCGCCGGTCTGGAGCCGTGGCCCGAACGGTTGGGTTCTGGAGCGATTTCGTCAGGTAAGTAGAGACTAACGTTTGACCGTGGACGCAGCGTTCCGCCTTGCCTAAGCGGATCGCCATGCCGTCCACCCAGCTCCGCCACGATCATGTGCTGCGTGGGATCATGCTGCGGATCCTGGCGATGCTGTCCTTCGCGACCATGGCGGCCCTGCTCAAGTTCGCGGCCGAGCGCGGCGTGTCAGCGCCGGAAATGATCTTCTATCGCGCTGCGCTCGGCTTTCCGGTCATCTTCCTCTGGGTGCTGTCCGGACCCGGCATGTCCTCACTGAGGACGAAGCGCCCCCGCGCTCATCTCTGGCGGAGCATCATCGGCCTGGCTTCGATGCTGCTGACGTTTGAAGCTCTGGTTCTCCTGCCGCTCGCTGAAGCAACTACGCTCAACTTCACCGCGCCGGTGTTCGCAACCATCCTGTCATGGCTTGTGCTGCGCGAGACTGTCGGCTGGCATCGCTGGGCCGCGGTGGGGGTCGGCTTTCTTGGTGTGCTCATTGTTCTTCGTCCGGGCCACTCGGTCGAATCCCTGCCGCTCATCGGGGTTGTGATCGCCCTGATGGCGGCGTTCGGGCAGGCCGGAGTGGCGATCACCCTGCGGCAGCTTGGCGATAGCGAGCATGTCGCCGCGACGGTGTTCTGGTTCACGGTGGCAGGGACGCTGGTTGGACTAGTGCTGCTGGTCTTCTTCGGGAAGACGCATGACGCAGTGACCTATGCTCTGTTGTTCGCGGCGGCGACGTTCGGGACAGTTGCGCAATTTTTCATGACGGGCTCGCTGCGCCATGCTCCGGTCTCGGTGGTGATGCCGTTCGATTATCTCCAGCTGTTCGCCGCGATGCTGTTCGGCTGGCTGATGTTCAGTACGGTGCCGACGCTTTCGACTCTCGCAGGCGCTGCGCTGATCATCGGCAGCGGCCTGTATACAGTCGTCCGGGAGCGTCAGCGGCACTTGCCGCGCGCCGGATCGGTCACGCCCGGCGTGGGCGGGCAGTCCTGATTCGCCAGGAATCTCCGGGTTCGAGCTTGAGCCCAGCGAGCGTTGCAGCACGTCCTGAATGAAGAGCGTTCATGGCCCGCACGAGGTCTGGTCCGCGCGGGGCCTCCTTGCCAGCGCGCTCGAATGCAGTGAGGAGCAGCCGTCGCTGCAGCTCGCGCGGCAGGTCGCCGCAGCGAAGGAGCAGCGAATCCTCTTCCTGAATTAGGCGCTCCGCGACGATCCCTTGGAGCACCCAGTCGAGTGCGTCCTCTGCGTCGGCCAGGTTCTGCGCGCTTGACGCGACCCGCACCGGATCGATCAGCGCGGGGGCATGGTTGAGCCATTCGCGGATTATCGTCCGGTCATGCCGCGGATCGCTGTTGGCTGGGTCGTCCACCGGAACGATCCCCGACCGATTGCAAATTGCCTGCAATTCGGAGTGCCGCCACGCGAGCAAAGGCCGGATCAGTCGAACGTTGTGCCCGCCTAGGAGGCGGCTGGCCCTAGCGCTGGCAAGTCCTGCAAGTCCGGCTCCACGGGCGAGGCGCATCAGTAGCGTCTCGGCCTGGTCGTCGGCGTGGTGAGCCGTCGCGACCGCGGCGAGGTTGCGCGCGACTGCCCAGCGTTCCAGCAGATCATAGCGAACCGCTCTTGCTTGCGCCTGCAGGTTGGACGTTGGCGGAGCGTCCCAATTGGCGGTCAGCACCTCATGACGGATGCCCAGCTCAGCGCAAATCTCCGCGACCCGCAGCGCCTCCTCCCCGCTGTCATGACGAAGACCATGATCGACAGTCGCGGCTTCGAACCGGTCCGGGGCCGTGTGTGCAGCCAGCAAGAGCAGCGCGAGACTGTCTGGTCCGCCGGATACGGCGATACCAACACGGTCTTCGTTCGAGATGAGTGCCGCAAGATTGGCGGCGAAGCGCGTGACGAGCGATTGGTCCAGGGTTCCGGACCCGCGTTGCTCCGCGGAGGAGCCGAGCGCGCCCTCGTCGGAGGTTACTTGCAACCTGCCTTGGCGCGCGCCGGGGCGAGCATTTCCCGCAGGGCCGGACGCATTGAGGCACCGTAGACCTCGCGCAATTCGTCATAGGCTTTGCAAGCCTGGCCAGGCTGTTTCAGCGCAACCAGCGCCTCGCCCAGATAGAACAGACTGTCCGCTGCCCGCTCCCCCCGAGGGTCATTGCGATAGTTGGCGAGGAGTGCTTCGGCCGCGGCGCGCGGCTGTCCGCTGTCGAGCAGTGCACGGCCGGTGAGATTATTGGCCCAACTCACCCGGCGGTGGCCGGGAAAGGAGGAAGCCATCGCCCGCAGAGAGGTAATGGCCTCATTGTAGCGCTTCCCCATCCACAGCTGATAGCCTTGGTCATAGGCCTGTTCGCCGGCGTCGCCGGACGTGGACGCCGCTGGAAGCGGCTTGGGAGCGCTCGAATTCTCGAACTTTGGCCGCGATGGTACGGGTGCGTTCTCGCTGCTCGTGTCGGGCTCAGCTGCGGGGGTTGGTCCAACGCTGCCCCCGGCATCGGGAGTTCCGGTCTCGATTGCGCGGAATCGCCGGTCCTGATCTGCCCGCATCCGGGCAAGCTCCGCTTCCATGACGGTGACCCGGTTCCCACTTTCCTCTGATTGCCGGGTCAGGTCGGCCATCTGCCGTTCGATCGAGTCGAGGCGCGAGCTCAACTGGCCGAAGGATGACTGAGTGACTGCGGGATCGTCGACGAACCCGGCAGTGTCCGCAGGCTGGCCCTTGGGATAGATTCGCCGCTGAAGTTGGCGAACTTGCCGCTCGAGGCGCTGGATCCGCTCTTCGGGACTGACCTGACGTTGAGCGACGGCGGGGGTGAGAGCGGTTGCAGCAAGGGCAAGAATGAGAAGGACGCGCATTTTCGATTAACCTGCCATCAAGTGAGTTGATGGTGCCGCTGTGCTCTTCAGGGCCTGTCGCGGATGTGAATTCATCGAGCCGGTTGTGAGGCCGCCGGAGAGGCTCCGGGGGCCGGTGTCGAGCGCATGAGGTCCGCCGCTCGAAGGCTCACTCCGGAAACTTTCTGCCCTGCCGGTCCGATTGCGGGCGCATCCGCGGTCCCCACCGCAATCCGCAGCGCCTCGGGCCGACCGGTCTCCAGCATCGGCGCGGTGGCGCTGGCTGGAACCTCGTAGCTCTGACCGGCCG
>CBFGZJ010000201.1:0-3860 GCA_965653215.1 uncultured Sphingomonas sp.
CGTATTACCGCCGATGTGGGCGAGAGCGACGGCCGTCGCGGAGCTGGCGATGCCTGGCATCGAATGATGCTCGGCCATCCAGAAACGCTGGTAGCCCAGCCGCTCTGCCTGACGCGCGAGGTCGGCGGAGTTGCGGAACGCCTGCGCTGCGTCACTGCCCTCCGTGACCAGCGCGAGATCAAGGACCGATAGCGGGATCATCAGCCGAAAGGTTGGGCGTCACGCGCGGAAATCAATGCTCCCGGCCGATCGCCAGCAACGCGATCAGGCTGATCAGCGCAGCCGTGGTGATATAAAGCCCGACCAGCGGCAGGCCGCCGAGATCGGCGAGCGCCTGTGCCGCAACCGGCGCCACGGCTCCGCCAAGGATTCCTCCAACGTTGAAGGTGACCGACGCACCGGTATAGCGAACGCGTGCTGGAAACAGCTTGGGCAGGAACGCCCCGAGGGGCCCGTATACGAACCCCATCGCAAACAACGCCAGCGAGAGGAACAGCCATACCAGCGCCAAGGATCCGCTGGCGAACAACGGTCCCATCAGCAGGCCGACGACGATCGCGCCGACACACCCGCCAATCAGCACCGTCCGCGGCGATGTCCGGTCGGCAGCCGCGCCGGCGAGCACAATTCCGAGCGCCATGAACAGTATGGCGGCGAGCTGGACCCCGAGGAATAGCTCGCGATCATAGCCCAGCGTAGTGGTGCCATAGCCAAGCGCAAACGCGGTGGTCAGGTAGAAGATCGCGAAGCAGGCCACCACCGAGAAGGTACCCGCGATCGTGCTCCTCAAGTGTGAGCGGAACAGCTCGGCCAGCGGGACCTTGGCTGGCGCTTCATGCGCGAGTGCAGCGGCGAACGCCGGAGTTTCGGTCAGCTTGAGCCGCACCCACAGGCCGAGAATGACGAGCACGGCGCTGAGGAGGAACGGAATTCGCCACCCCCACTCCAGAAATTGCTCGTCCGTCAGCAGCCAGCCGAGCAGGAGGAACAGGCCATTCGCGGCGATGAAGCCGACCGGCGCTCCGAGTTGGGGGAACATGCCGAAGCGCGCGTGATGGCCGTCCGGGGCATTTTCAACCGCGAGCAGCGCAGCCCCGCCCCATTCTCCGCCAAGTCCCAGTCCTTGGCCGAACCGGAGCAAGCACAACAGCAACGGTGCCAGCCATCCCGCGTCGCGGTAGGTCGGCAAGAAGGCGATGAGCAAGGTCGAGCCACCCATCAGCAGAAGCGAGGCGACCAGCGTCGATTTGCGGCCGATGCGATCGCCGAAATGTCCGAACAGGCTCGCACCTACGGGCCGCGCGATGAATGCGACGCCGAGGCTGGCGTAGGAGGCCAGCAGCTGCGTCGCGGGGTCGCTCGCCGGAAAGAACAAGGGGCCGAACACAAGCGCGGCGGCCGTGGCGTAGATATAGAAATCATAGAACTCGACCGCCGTGCCGACCAGGCTGGCAAGGAGCACGCGTGCGTTCTGGCGGTAGACGGAAACGGATTGAGCGAGTGTGGCCATGAGGCGCGTCTAGCCGAATGTCTGCCGAAGTCGAACTGGAGCGTACGAGAACGTACCGAAAAGAAAACGGCGCGTGATGGATTCACCACGCGCCGTCAGTTGTCATTGAAAAGGGATGCGGTTCGGCCGGGAAGTACGCCCTCGGCCGAACCGTCTTATTAGAAGCTGGCGCCGATCGAGAAGACGATCGCGCTGTCGACCTGGTCACGCAGGTAGCCCGGTCCGACATTGTCCTCGTCGAGGCTGGTGTCGACGTAAGCAACGCCGGCGGTCAGCGGCCCAAACAGCTTGACGTCTGCGCCGATCGACCAATCCCAGTAGTTCTCACCACCGAAGGTCAGGACGCTGTCGCCCATCGAGCGACCAAGATGCGCCTTGAGCGTGATCGGAGTTCCCGGAATGCCGATGCTCGGATCGCCGTAGAGGTAAAGGTTGCTCTCATTGCCAATCGCATCCTGGCTCGGAGCGAAGGCGGCGCCGACCTGGACAGTGACCGGGCCCAGAGCGCCGCTGACGCTGAGGTAAGGCTCGAAGAAATCGGTGTCGAACTCATCGACGCCCGGGTACCAATAGTAGAGCACGCCGCCGTCGAGCTTCACGCCCGGAAGCACTTCGGCGCCGTAGCCCGCATAAAGGTCAACCTCGATCGACGAACCGCCGAAATCGCCCAGACCGGCGAGCGACGATCCCCAAGCCCCAACGTAGAAGCCGGACTTGTGGTTGATGTTGAGCGTGCCCTGCAGCGCCGGATCCTCGTCCGACAGCGCGATGCCGCGGAAGCGATACTGCGAAACGCCGGTAACACCGCCCGAAACGGTGAACTCAGAAGCCGGCTCGGCGGCTGCAGCCGGAGCGGCAGGAGCAGCAGGCTCCTCCTGAGCAATCGCCGGGGTCGCGCCCAGCACGAGCGTGGCAGCAAGCGCCACGGCCTTGAAATTCGTCATGGAAATACATCTCCCAGTTCCGCGCCCGCCACCTTTGCGATGACTGGACGCCCCCCGCTCCGAAACCCCGCGGAGCACAGGCCTCTCCCAAAGCCTTGCCGGGGCCCATCTGCGAAAATGAGTGCCTTGCCAAGTCCGCTGCAGGCCACGCCTGATTTTATTACGGCACTGTGACCTGTTGACGACACCCCGCAGCCCCTTCAAGGCGACACGATGCTGAGCCGTCCCAATCCAGATCCGGCCGCGACGGTGCGCAGGCTCGTCACCGGCGCAGATTTGCCGCGAGAGGATTCGCGCGCCCTGTTCGCGGAACTGGTCGCGGGCCGCCTGGGCGAAGCGGAGATTGCCGCGATCCTCCTCAGTCTGAAGCACAAGGGCGAGACAGTGGAGGAGCTGGTCGGCGCCGCTGAAGCGCTGCTCGCGGCTGCCGTGCCGTTCGAGTCACCTGAATTGGAGTTCGCGGACTGCTGCGGCACTGGCGGCGATTCTTCGGGCTCGATTAACGTTTCAACCGCCACCGGACTGGTCGCCGCCGCCTGTGGCCTGTCAGTCGTCAAGCACGGCAACCGCTCTGTCTCGTCCCAGTGCGGCTCGGCCGATGTGCTGGAGGCGCTTGGCGCGCAGCTGGACTGCACTCCGCAGCAATCTCGCGCCGCTCTCGAGCACAGCGGATTCTGCTTCCTGCTCGCGCCGCGTTATCATCCCGGGCTCGCACATGCCGGGCGGGTACGCAAAATGTTGGGCGTCCGGACGATCATGAATTTGCTCGGCCCATGCTGCAATCCGGCCCACCCTCCGATCCAGCTGCTCGGGGTGGCGGATCGTGCGCTGCTCCGTCCGATCGCTGAAACGCTGCGAGAAATTGGAGTGCGCAGCGCGTTGGTGGTCCACGGCAGCGGGCTCGATGAAATTGCGGTCCATGGCGAGACCGAGGCGATCCGTCTTAGCGCTGGATCACTTCAGGAAGAGACAATCCGGCCCGAAGATGCGGGGCTGGAGCGCTCTCCGGTGACTGAGATCACTGGCGGCGGGCCCGAGGAGAACGCCACGCGTCTCCGCGACCTGCTGGAAGGCCGAGGAGCGGCTGCGGATCGCAACATCGTCGCCATCAACGCCGGCGCACTGCTGCACCTCGGCAGCAAGGCCTCGTCACTCGCGGACGGGACTGCCATGGCGAGGGATGCAATCGCCAGTGGCGCCGCCGCTCGCACTCTTTTCGCCTATGTCGAGGCCAGCCGTGGTTGAGCCCGGCGGAGTTCTCGGGCGTATCGTCGCCAGGCGGCGCGAGACGCTCGCCGCCCACTATGGCGATCACTCTCTCGATACCATGCTGGCCCAAGCTCAGCCCACCCGCCGAAGCCTGGTCGAAGTCATTCGCATGCCGGGGTCGCGATTTATCTGCGAAT
>CBFGZJ010000202.1:0-3845 GCA_965653215.1 uncultured Sphingomonas sp.
CGGCCCGCTTGGGACGGCTCGACAAGGACGGATATGACGAAGCTTTCAGGCAGCGACGGCAAGAGCACTCTCTACTGCTCCTTCTGCGGCAAGTCGCAGCACGAGGTTCGCAAGCTGATTGCCGGACCGACCGTCTTTATTTGCGATGAGTGCGTCGAGCTGTGCAACGACATCATTCGTGAAGAGAGCAAGTCCGCGCTGGTCAAGACCCGCGATGGCGTTCCCACTCCGGCGGAAATCTGCAAGGTGCTCGACGATTATGTGATCGGACAGGCGCGGGCCAAGCGGGTGCTCTCCGTCGCCGTTCACAACCACTACAAGCGGCTCAATCATGGCGCGAAGACCGGCGCCGAAGTCGAGCTGGCGAAGTCGAACATTCTGCTGATCGGTCCGACCGGTTGCGGCAAGACCCTCCTGGCTCAGACGCTTGCGCGGATCCTCGACGTGCCGTTCACAATGGCTGACGCGACCACGCTGACCGAAGCCGGTTACGTCGGGGAGGACGTCGAAAACATCATCCTCAAGCTGCTTCAGGCATCCGACTATAATGTCGAGAAGGCGCAGCGCGGGATCGTCTACATTGACGAGATCGACAAGATCAGCCGCAAGTCGGACAATCCGTCGATCACCCGCGACGTGTCGGGCGAGGGGGTGCAGCAGGCGCTGCTGAAGCTGATGGAGGGCACCACGGCCTCAGTTCCACCGCAAGGCGGGCGCAAGCATCCCCAGCAGGAGTTCCTGCAGGTCGACACGACGAATATCCTGTTCATCTGCGGCGGCGCCTTCGCCGGGCTCGAGAAGATCATCGGCGACCGGCTGCAGGGCAAGTCGATCGGCTTCGGGGCCTATGTCGCCGCGCCGGAAGAGAAGCGCACCGGGGAAGTGCTGAAGAATTGCGAGCCGGAAGACCTGCTCAAGTTCGGCCTGATCCCCGAGTTCATCGGGCGGCTGCCGGTCATCGCGACCCTCGAAGACCTTGATGAGGAAGCGCTGGTCAAGATCCTGATCGAGCCGAAGAATGCGCTCGTCAAACAGTATCAGAAGCTGTTCGACATGGAGGAGGTCGAGCTCGACTTCACCGAGGATGCGCTGGGCGCGGTTGCCCGCAAGGCGATCGATCGCAAGACCGGCGCTCGTGGCCTCCGCTCGATCCTCGAAGGCATTCTGCTCGACACCATGTTCGACTTGCCGTCGATGGATGGGGTTGACGAGGTGCACATCGATCGGGACGTGGTCGAAGGCCGCAAGGAACCCGTGCGGGTCTACGCCAAGAAAGAAAAGGCCGGCGGTGACGCTGCGTGACGGCTAGGCGGAGCTTCTCCGTTTTCATGGGGGCTATTGCGCTCCATCTGATATTAACAACGTCCCCAGCTGCCGCCGAATATCCGGTCCGAATTGTAGGTGGTTCGTCTGAGGAGACTGTTGAGGCCGCGGACGGGACGGTTCGACACACGGCTTCGGGATTAATCTTTCCCAGCAAGATAGGCGACATGCCCGCCCGCAGGATCGATGTCTACGGCGCAGGTGACGTTTCGGTTAATTACACGCTCTCGGGCGGCGGTCTTGATGATCCATGGATAGATTTCTTCGTTTACCGAGGCTTGGCCAGCATTGATGAAGAAGCAAACGAGGTTGAGCAGGCCATCCAGCAACGATGGCACGGTCTGACGCGGGCCGAAGCTCCAGCGCCGCTGGCCACTCTTCGTGACGGTCGAGTCGCTTGGTTTAAGGCCAAGGCGGATGATCGCAGTTTCACAACAGGCTTTGCACTGGTCCGCAGGGGAGAATGGTTTCTGAAGGCCCGGTTCAGCATTCCTGACGAGGCGGCGGCTGGTACAATCGAGCGTACCGTGGCGGCGCTTTCTGCACTGCCATGGAACTGGAACCCTCAAGACGGATCAGAAGTAGGGAAAGTGGCCGTTGTCGGAAGATAGTGAGCGGTCTTACGTCACTGCAGCTCTACTGCCACTACTACCCAGGTTGCTAGAGCCGCGCCGGCCGTTCCTGACAGTTGGTCTGGCGTGGGCGGTCTCTTTCTTTCCCAGCATCCTGCTGTCGTGGTTGGTGACTCGCCTCGGTCCAGGCATTGCGCAACCGTCGTTTCCGGAGGGTAGTCTCGGGCTGTTCGTTGCGGTCGTGATCATCAGCCCACTGGTCGAATCGGTGCTGATGGGCCTAGGCATCGACCTGCTGCGCCGCTGGTTCGCTCCGGGCGCGGCCGTGATCGCGAGTGCGGTTGGCTGGGGCGTGCTTCATTCAAGCCTCGCGCCAGCGTGGGGGCTGGTAATCTGGTGGCCGTTCCTGATCTTCTCGATAATCTTCGTCACCTGGCGATCGCACGGTTACTGGCCAGCGGTGGGGATGGCGGCAGCGGTGCACGCCTTGCAGAATTTGGTGCCTGGTCTGGTTCTGATCGCCGGCGTCAATTGATCTGGGGGAAGGCCGCGCCCATATGGCGATGAATTGCGGCGCAGGCCGCGCAGGAGCTTTGAATTGACTCGTCAGTACCCGATTCTCCCACTTCGCGACATCGTTGTCTTCCCGCATCGCATCGTTCCCCTGTTCGTCGGACGCGAACGATCGGTTGCCGCGCTCGAGGCGGCGATGGGGGCCGACAAGGAAATCTTCCTCGTCGCGCAGCTTGACCCGAGCGAGGATGATCCCGACCGCGATGCGCTTTACGATCTGGGCGTTGTCGCCACGGCGATGCAGCTCCTCAAGCTGCCGGACGGGACGGTGCGGGTGCTTGTCGAGGGCATTCGCCGTGCTCGCCTGGTCGGGCTTACCCAGGACGGCGACCATATGGTCGCCGAGGTCGAAGATGTCGCCGAGGAATCTTCGGATGGTCCGGAAGGCCATGCGTTGATGCGGTCTGTCGTCGACCAGTTCGAGAATTATGCCAAGCTCAACAAGCGGCTGCCCGCAGAAACAAGCGTCCAGCTGACCGAGATCGAGGATCCGTCGATCCTTGCCGATGCTGTGGCGTCGAATCTTTCGGTCAAGGTCGCCGACAAGCAGGCCTTGCTCGCCGAGCTCAACCCGGCGCGGCGGCTGGAGATGGTGTTTGCCTTCATGGAAGGTGAGCTGGGCGTGCTTCAGGTCGAGAAGAAGATCCGTAGCCGGGTCAAGCGCCAGATGGAGAAGACCCAGCGCGAATATTACCTCAACGAGCAGTTGAAGGCGATCCAGCGGGAGCTTGGCAACGAAAGCGAGGAGGGCGGCGATGAGCTGACCGAGCTTGCCACCAAGATTCGCAAGACTCGCCTGTCGAAGGAAGCGCGTCAGCGGGCCAACGCCGAGCTCAAGAAGCTCAAGGCGATGGCGCCGATGTCGGCGGAATCAACCGTGGCCCGCAATTATCTCGACGTGTTGCTCGGCCTACCCTGGGGCAAGAAGTCGCGGCTGAAGCGCGACATCGCGGATGCTCAGCGGATTCTGGACGAGGATCATTTCGGGCTGGAAAAGGTGAAGGAACGGATCGTCGAATATCTCGCCGTTCAGGCCCGCACCAACAAGCTCAAGGGACCGATCCTGTGTCTGGTTGGTCCTCCAGGGGTCGGCAAGACGTCGCTTGGCCGTTCGATCGCCCGTGCGACTGGACGCGAGTTCGCGCGCCAATCGCTGGGCGGTGTCCGGGATGAGGCTGAGATCCGCGGCCACCGCCGCACCTACATCGGCTCGCTTCCGGGCAAGATCATTTCCAATCTGCGCAAGGCCGGAACGAGCAACCCGCTGTTCCTGCTCGACGAGATCGACAAGCTTGGCCAGGATTTCCGCGGCGATCCGGCATCGGCGCTGCTGGAAGTTCTGGACCCCGAGCAGAACAGCAAGTTCCAGGATCATTA
>CBFGZJ010000203.1:0-3843 GCA_965653215.1 uncultured Sphingomonas sp.
CGGGAGCCAACATCCTGTCTGGACCTGAATTGCGGATTTCCAACCGTGAAGCCGCCAGCCGCTCCGCTTACGCAGCCGCCTATCGCGCCGCCCGATCGCGCGCGGAAGCTTATGCGCAAGCAGCCGACTTGAAGGTCTCGCGAGTGCTGGCGATCCATGATGGCGGCGAAAGCTACATGCCCCCGCCCTATGCGCGATCAGGGATCGCGGTCGAGCAAGCTGCTCCGCCTCCAGCAGTTGCGCCCGTTCCTTTCAACCCTGGCATCTCCACAACGGAAGTTCGGGTGAGAGTTGATTTCGCGCTCGCGAAATAGCCTGAAGTGGACGGCTAGTCTTGTGACCAGGCGGTAATTGCGTCCCGGTAACTGTCACGCGCCTGCTCCACCACCGCGCGGAGCCGATCCAGCTTCACCTGACCGCTCTGCTGGAGCGCCCGGCGCCGCCGGGCGAGCGCCTCCTCTTCCTTTTGCAGCTGTGCCAGCTCGGTTTGAAGCTCCGCCTCGGCCGTGTTGAGCGCTTGTTCGGCTCGCTCCAGCTTGGCGCGGCTTGGTCGCGGCGGACGAGGCGAGGTGCGCCGACCGCCCTTGCCGGATCCCCTCGACGAGCTTCGCGCCGGTCCAAGTGCCTTGAGCTGCTCCTCCTCGGTCCCCCGCAGGACCTTCACCACCTCTCCTGGCTGCTTGAGCGGCTCCGCGGCCAGCTGTGGATCGATAACCTGCTCGGCAGCTCCTTGCGCAAACAGGTTTGAGTGGCTGCCCCAGGCTTGCAGCGCAGCCTGTTGGCTGGGAGCGGCAACATAGGCATCATGGAAGCCGATGGTGGTGCGAAACACCTTCAGCTTCTGCTGCCGCGGTGCCTTATTCCTGGAGGAGCTGGCTGGCATGGTGCTGCCGTCGCCCCCCTCACTCCACCGTAACGGATTTGGCCAAATTGCGCGGCTGATCGACGTCCGTGCCCTTCGCCACCGCCACATGATAGGCGAGCAATTGCACCGGGACGGCATAGACGAGCGGCGCGATCAACGGGTGGACCTGCGGCATTTCGATCGTCGCCATACAGCCGTCGCCAGCCGCGGCGATCCCGACCGCATCGCTGATCAGCACGACCTTGCCGCCGCGCGCCCGGACTTCCTCCATATTGCTCACGGTCTTCTCGAACAGCGGCCCTGACGGCGCGAGCACGATGACCGGCACCAGCTCGTCGATCAGTGCAATCGGCCCATGCTTCATCTCTCCCGCGGCATAGCCTTCGGCATGGATGTAGCTGATTTCCTTGAGCTTCAACGCGCCTTCGAGCGCCATCGGATAGTCCGGACCACGGCCGAGATAAAGCACGTCGCGCGCCGGCGCGATTAAGTGCGCCATCGCCGCAATCTCTTCGTCATGGCTCAGCGCTGCATTCAGTGCAGCCGGTGCTTCTTGAAGATGGGCGACAATCTCCTGCTCCTCCTCGCGCGTTAGCCGACCGCGAGCACGGGCCAGGTTCGCGGCAAGTGCGGCGAGAACCGCGAGTTGACAGGTGAACGCCTTGGTCGACGCGACGCCAATCTCCGGTCCGGCATGGGTTGGCAGCAGAAGGTCCGCCTCCCGCGCCATCGAACTGGTCGGCACATTGACCACCACCGCGATCCGCTGTCCTTCGCTGCGGGCATGGCGAAGCGCTGCGAGCGTATCAGCCGTCTCTCCCGACTGGCTGATAAACAGCGCGAGGCCGCCCTGTTCGAGCACCGGCGAGCGGTAGCGGAACTCCGATGCGACATCGATGTCCACCGGAACGCGGGCAAAGCGCTCAAACCAATATTTCGCGACCAGGCCCGCATAATAGCTGGTGCCGCAGGCGACGATGGTGACCCGGTTCACCGCTGCAAGATCGAAGTCGATGTCCGGCAGCGCCACTTCGCCCTCGAACGGGCGGACATAGGTCGAGAGAGTCTGCGCCACCACGATCGGCTGCTCAAAAATCTCCTTCTGCATGTAATGGCGGTAGTTGCCCTTTTCGATCCGCGCGGATGACGCACCGGAGTGAACGATCTCCCGTTCCACCGGCTGGTTCGATCGATCGAAAATCTGCACATGATCGCGCCGGGCAACCACCCAGTCGCCCTCGTCCAAGTAGGCGATGCGTTGCGTTAGCGGCGCCAACGCGAGCGCGTCCGAGCCAAGATAATTCTCATGCTCGCCGTAACCGACGGTGAGCGGCGCTCCCATCCGCGCGCCGATCACCAGATCGGGATGATCACGAAACAGGAATGCGATCGCAAACGCGCCGTGCAGACGCGGCAGCACGCGCGCAACAGCGTCTTCCGGTGAGGCACCGCGTTCAATCTCCCGTGCAACAAGGTGCGCGACAACCTCGCTGTCGGTTTCGGATTGGAACTGCCTGCCCTCCGCGATCAGTTCATCACGCAGCGGCTTGAAATTCTCGATGATCCCGTTGTGCACCAGCGCGACGGCGCCGGCGATATGCGGATGAGCATTCCCGACCGTCGGAGCGCCATGCGTTGCCCATCGCGTGTGAGCGATGCCGATCGTGCCGCCGAGTGAATCGGCCGCAAGCTCGCGCGCGAGATTTTCGAGCTTGCCCTCTGCCCGGCGGCGATCGAATCCGCCGTTCGCGAGTGTCGCGATACCGGCTGAATCATACCCGCGATACTCCAACCGCTTCAGTCCTTCGAACAGACGTTCGGCAACGGGCTGCTCCCCGGCGATTGCAACGATCCCACACATGCCCGCTCTACTCCGCCGCCTTCTGAGCACGCATCCGCTCGCGGAAGCGTTTGGCCCACCCGGGAACGCCCTTCTGTTCATTCCGCTCGATGGCGAGCGAATCTGGCTCAACGTCGCGCGTGATCACTGACCCAGCGCCGATGATTGCGCCCGCACCGATCGTGACCGGCGCGACCAGCGCGGTGTTGGACCCGATGAACGCGCCTTCGCCGACTACGGTGCGATATTTGCCAAAGCCGTCGTAATTGCAGGTGATAGTGCCCGCGCCGATGTTCGCGCTTTCGCCAACCTCCGCGTCACCAACGTATGACAGGTGATTGACCTTGGCGCCGGCGGCGAGCCGCGCCTTCTTCATCTCGACGAAGTTTCCAATCTTGACCCGTTCGTCGAGCGCGCTTCCCGGTCGCAACCGTGCAAACGGGCCGATCTCTGACTTGGCGCCGATCGTTGCGCCTTCGATGTGGCAGAAGCCACGAATTCGCACGCCATCACCAACCGTCACCCCCGGCCCGAACACAACATGCGGCTCAATCTCGACATCGCGGCCAATAGCCGTGTCATGAGCAAACCAGACGCTTTCAGGATCAAGCAGCGTGACTCCGGCATCCATCATCTCGGCGCGTCGCTGCTGCTGCCATTGCCGCTCGACGGCGGCCAGTTCCGAACGGCTGTTGATCCCCACCGTTTCCCACGGATCCGCCTCGACAACAACCGCGCCACGCCCCTCCCGATCCGCGATCATCACGATGTCGGGCAGGTAATACTCACCTGCGGCATTGGCATTGCCCACCTGATCGAGCCACTTCCACAAATCGGCTGAGCGAACCGCCATCATGCCGCTGTTGCACAGGCGAACCGCGCGCTCCTCGGGGGTCGCGTCCTTATACTCGACCATCTTCGCGATGCGGTCGCCTTCACCGAGGATTACTCGGCCGTAAGCTGCAGGATCGGAGGGAGATGATGCAAGGACGACCACGCCCGGCTGATCTGCTCCGTTCAATCGCGCAAGCATCGCTGTCAGCGTTGCCGCGGAGACGAATGGGGTATCGCCGTAGAGCACCAGGATCACACCGTCGAAATCGCCGAGCTTTGCCGACGCTTGCTGAACGGCATGGGC
>CBFGZJ010000204.1:0-3814 GCA_965653215.1 uncultured Sphingomonas sp.
TCCGTGATTGCTGCTCCCTATCACGGGACAGACGGCCGGGTCGTCGGCGTCGTCGGGGTGATCGGGCCGACCCGGTTGAACTATGCCAGAGTCGTCCCCATGGTGGATTTCACCGCACAAGCGCTAACGAGATTGATGGGATGATCGAAGAGAACAAGGCAGATCAGGTGGATGTCCAGGCCGTTGCCGCCGATGGCCAGCCGGAGGACGGGGGCGAGGGCGACCGTGTGGCTGAACTCGAGCGGCAGCTCGAAGAGGCGAACAACAAGGCGCTCTATGCCGCGGCGGAGATTCAGAATGTCCGGCGCCGGCTTGAATCGGAAAAGCAGCAGGCGTCCGCCTACGCGGTGACTGGCTTCGCGCGCGACATGCTGGCGATCAAGGATCATCTCGAACGCGCGTTGTCGGCGGTTTCGGATGAGCTTCGCGCCGACCAGACGGCGGCCAACTTCCTCGCCGGGATCGAGGCCACGGCACGCGAACTTGAGGCGGTGTTCCAACGCAACGGAATTGAGCGGATCGAAGCGAAGGGGCAGTCGCTGGACCCGCACAAGCATCAGGCGATGATCGAAATCCCGAGCGCGGAGGCTGAACCCGGCACGATCGTCGAAGAGATGCAGGCGGGCTACATGCTCAAGGATCGGCTGCTGCGCCCGGCTTTAGTCGGAGTCGCTAAAGCCGGCTAAATCATCGGCTGACGCGAACGGCAGGATCGAGCGGCTTGGCGGCGAGGCGAGTGAAAAACCGCGCTCGCCAAGAAAGCAGTGCCGGACGATTTCCGCCTGCTGCTCCAGGCCGTAGCGGTGGAACGGCTTGCCGGGCACAAGCGCGTAGGAATAACGGCAGAACGGGTGGCGCATCAGCGGCAGGTACAGCCGCCCGCGTGTTTGCGCCTGCCAGACATGGGTCATCTCGTGGATCAGCAGTCCTTGCACCGCCAGCGGCTCGCGGCTGAAATCGTCCGACCAGCGCTCATCCTGCGGGTGGAAATGGATGTTTCCGCATGGCGCCATGACGATCCCGCGCGGCTGGAGCGGCCACCATTTGCGGCGAAACAGGAGGACGCGGCCGTAGTCGATCGCATCTCCAAAGATTGATCGAGCCAATTCGACTTCGCCGGGCGCAAGCGGGCGCGGGCTCATCGGGTTGCGGGCAAGGCTGCAAGGACCAGGGCGGCAAGCCCAAGCCACAGCCCGATAATCACGATTGCTGCGAAGGTTGATCGCGGGCGTTCGGTTGATTCAGCCTGCTCGCGGAATTGCCGCATGAGCTCCGGCGAAATCAGCTTCACCGCGGCCAGGATGCCTGCTGGAACGATGATCAAATCGTCCAGCAGGCCCAGCACCGGGATGAAGTCAGGGATGAGGTCGATCGGCGACACCGCATAGGCCGCCACCGCAGCCGCGATTCCTCTCGCGAGCAGCGGCGTGCGCCGGTCGCGAGCCGCAATCCACAGTGCGATTACGTCTCGCTTCACCAGCCGGGCCCATTGCTTCAGACGGGCGATCAACGGGCCTAGCCGCGCATCAGCGAACCACCGTTGACGTCGATGATGGCCCCGTTGATCCAGCGTCCGTCGTCGGACAGCAGCATCGCGACCACGGCGGCATGGTCTTCGGACTGTCCCAGCCGCGTGTGCGGAGTTCGCGCCATAAAGTAATCGGCCCACTTGCTGGCGCCAGCGGGGTCGCTCGCCTCCATCTGCTTTTTCATTTCCCCGGTGACGGTGAAGCCAGGCTGAAGCACATTGGCGGTAAGGCCCTCCTTGCCCCAGCGAGACGCCACATGGCGCATCAGTGCGTTCACACCCGCTTTGGACATGGCGTAGGACGGCCGCGTTGGCTCAGCTCCGACCGAAGAACCTGAACTGGTGTAGACGATGGATGAGACCTCGTTCTTGACGAGATGCGGGACAACGGCTCGTGTGCACAGCAGGTGGCCGCGCAGGTTCACGGCGATGGTTCGATCGAACACGGCCAAGTCCATCGCCAATGCGTCGGAATCATCCATGATGACGCGTAGGTCGGCCGCGTTGATGTGCGCTCCATCAAGTCCGCCAAACCGGCTGACGGCAGCCTCGACCGCGGAGTTGACCGATGCCTCGTCCGAGATGTCCACGTGAACGGCGAAAGCTTCGCCGCCGGCTTCCTTCGCCGTGCCTTCCGCGCCTTCCAGGTTGATGTCTGCCGCGCAGACACGCGCGCCCTCTTCCGTGAGCCGCTTGACCGTGGCCGCGCCGATGCCGGTGGCACTCCCGAAAACGATGATTCGGCGATCCTTGAGTCTGTCCTTCATTACGCTCTCCCGAAGCTTCAAACCTGATGACCGGTTTAGTGTTGCCGTTCCTACAGTCGCGCGATCCATGCGCAAGGGTAGGTCTGTCACTCCTACCACTCCCTTTGGAGTCTTGCCGCCTTGTGCGCTCCCGGCTAGGGCAACGGCAAATCAACGGAGGAACCCAAATGAGCGAGACCGCCGAGCGCGTGAAAAAGATCGTCGTCGAACACCTCGGCGTGGATGCCGAGAAGGTCACCGAAGAAGCCAGCTTCATCGACGATCTGGGCGCCGACAGTCTTGATATCGTTGAGCTGGTCATGGCGTTCGAAGAAGAATTCGGAGTCGAAATCCCGGACGACGCGGCCGAGAAGATCACGACGGTCAAGGACGCGATCGACTATATCGATCAGAACAAGGGATAATGCTTCGCACGGGCGCTTCGAATATGCTTGGTGTTCTCCAGCGGGGCGAAACCGGAATTCCGGTTTCCTGAGTAACACCGGGCTTGCCGAAGCTGCGCTGTGTAGACAGGCTCATCCCGCCAGGGTTTGAGCCTGTTGCGCTATCTGGAGAAGTATGATGCGCCGCATCGTTGTCACGGGTCTCGGACTGGTCACCCCGCTTGGCGGCAATGTCGAGACCACCTGGGCCAATATCCTCGCCTCGAAAAGCGGCGCTGGTCCAATCACGCGTTTCGACGCATCCGACCAGAAGTGCCGGATCGCGTGCGAAGTGAAGCCCGCGGATCATCCTTATGGATTCGATCCGTCCGTGCGGGTCGATCACAAAATTCAACGCCAGGTCGATCCGTTCATTGTGTTTGGCCTTGATGCCGCCGGGCAGGCGATCGAGGACGCGGGCCTCACCGATATGGATGAGGCCATGCGGTTTCGTGCCGGTTGCTCGATCGGGTCGGGCATCGGCGGCTTGCCGGGCATTGAAAGTGAATCACTGGTCCTGGCTGAAAAAGGTCCCGGACGGGTCAGCCCGCATTTCGTTCACGGCCGCCTGATCAACCTGATTTCAGGTCAGGTCAGCATCAAATATGGGCTGATGGGCCCCAATCACGCGGTGGTGACCGCATGCTCGACCGGCGCGCACTCGATCGGCGACGCTGCGCGGATGATTAAGGACGGCGATGCCGACATCATGGTCGCCGGCGGCGCGGAAGCGACCATCTGCCCGATCGGCATTGCCGGGTTTGCTCAGGCGCGCGCCCTCAGCACCAACTTCAACGATCAGCCGGAGAAAGCCTCGCGGCCCTATGACCGTGATCGCGACGGCTTCGTCATGGGCGAGGGCGCCGGCGTGGTCGTGCTCGAGGAATATGAGCATGCCAAGGCGCGTGGAGCGAAAATCTACGCCGAGGTGATTGGCTATGGCTTGTCGGGCGATGCCCATCACGTGACGGCTCCCCATCCGGAGGGCTCGGGGGCATATCGCTCAATGGAAATGGCGCTCCGCAAATCGGGGCTGCAGCCGTCGGATATCGACTATATCAACGCTCATGGCACCTCGACTCCGCTTGGCGACGAGC
>CBFGZJ010000205.1:0-3809 GCA_965653215.1 uncultured Sphingomonas sp.
ATGTCTTCACCGACCGGATGCTGCGGTCGCGCGGCCGTGAGGAGACGCTGATCCTCGGTTCCGACACGCTCAAGCCGATGGTTCGCGCGCTGGTGCCGGAGGCCGAGATCATCAGCCGGCCACGATTTTCGACCCTTCGCTACGCAGGCAGCAACAAGCTGTCGCGCCTTCCTCCGCGGTCGGCCATCGTCGCCTTCTCGGCGGACCAGGTTTACGCGCTGGCCGAGATGTTGCGCCGGTTCCGCGGCGGGGCCGCCGTGGTGATGGGGGCGCTGTCGCCCGCGACCCGCAATGCCCAGGTCGCCATGTTCATGGCTGGCGAGGTCGATTATCTGGTCGCGACCGATGCGATCGGCATGGGCCTCAACATGGATGTGTCCCATGTCGCGTTCGCCGGGCTCGAGAAGTTCGATGGCCGTCGCGACCGCCGTCTGTCCATTTCGGAAATGGCGCAGATTGCCGGACGCGCCGGCCGGCATCAGCGCGACGGCACGTTCGGCACGCTTTCGCTCGGCGGCGACGAGGCGCCTTCGTTCAGCGAAGAGGAGATCGATGCGATCGAGAGCCACCGCTTCCGCCCGCTCGATCATCTCTACTGGCGAAGTGCCGAGCTCGATTTCACCGACGTCCGCTCGCTGATCGGATCGCTCGAGGCGCGCAGCGACGACCCGCTTCTCCGCCCGGCCCCGCTCGCCGACGACTTGGCCGTGCTCAAGTTGATCGCCGAGGACCCCGCAATCGCCGCCCGGCGCGGACCCGCCGCACGCCGCTTGTGGGCCGCCTGCGGCTTGCCGGACTTCCGCAAAGTCGGGCCGATGCATCATGCCCGCATGGTTCGCCGGGCCTATTCCTATCTCGCCGACGGCGGCCATATCCCCCAGGACTGGTTCGCTGCGGAGGTTGCGCGGCTCGACAATGTGCAGGGCGACATTGAGGCGCTCGCCGACCGGCTCGCCGGGATCCGCAGCTGGGCCTACATCGCTCACCGCTCGGACTGGCTCGCCGACCCTGCGAAATGGGCCGAGCGCACCCGCGAGGTCGAGGCGCGCCTGTCCGACGCGCTTCATGAGCGGCTGACCCAGCGCTTCGTCGATCGCCGCACGTCGGTACTCGTGCGTGATATTGGTGGTCGCGGCGCGGACCTGCTTCCGGTCACCGTAACCGCCGATGGCGAGGTCAGCATCGGTCCCGAGCCGATCGGCCATCTCGCCGGCTTCCGCTTCACCGTCGATCCATCAGCCCGCTATGCCGACAAGCGCCTCCTGCTCGGAGTGGCCGAGCGGCGTCTCGGAGAAGAACTCGACCGCCGCGCCGCGTCCCTGACCGATGCTGCCGACGATTCCTTCACCTTGCTCGCCGCGGCAGGCGAGCGGATCGCAATCGGCTGGGGCGAACATGTCGTTGCCCGCCTTGCACCCGGCCGCTCCTTGCTCGAGCCCGCGCTGAGGACCGACCGTTCGCTTGACCGGCTGACCGCCGACCGCCGCGCGGCGCTGCGCGCCCGGCTTGAGCGGTGGCTGGATCAGGCAATTGCCCGTCACGTCGCCCCGCTCCTGCGGTTGAGCAAGGCGGCGGCGGACCCGGACAATAGCCCCACCGTCCGCGCCATCGCTGCAATGCTGCTCGATTCCGGCGGGACCCTGCCACGCCGCTCGATGACCCAGCCGCTCGCGGCTCTCACGAAGGAGGACCGACGGGCACTGGCCAAGCTCGGCATCCGGCTGGGCGCACTCGACCTCTACCTCCCGGCACTGCTCAAGCCCGGCCCGATGCAGTGGCGGGGGGCTTTGGCAGCAGTACGGTCGGATGGGGTGATGCCCCAGCTTCCCCCGGCGGGCGCGGTGATCCTTGCTGGCGATGCCGATCCGACTGCCGCCGCGCTGGCGTACCGCCGCCTGGCGGCGAGCTGGCTACGAATTGATCTTGCTGACCGGCTTGCGTCGCAAGCTCTGGGTGCCCGCACCGCTGGACGCGACGAACTGCTGGATCCTGCCCTCGTCACCTCGCTTGGACTGCCCGATCAGGATGTCGCGCGGCTGATGACGGACCTTGGATTCCGGCAGGTCGACGGCAGCTGGAAATGGCGGCCGCGCCGGCGTCCTTCAACGCCGCCGCCTCCGCGCCCAGGCAATCTGTTTGGCGCTCTTGCCGAGCTCAAGCGTTAAGGCGATGTGCGCATTGATCGTTTTCTCCACTGCATCCGGCTGGTGAAGAGCCGCACCCTCGCGCAGGCACTGGTCGAATCCGGAAAAGTCCGGCTTGACGGAAAGCGGGTCGAGAAGTCGACCGAGCCGGTCAGCTGCGGCTCGGTGATCGCGCTCCCGTTGCATGGCGAAGTCCGGATACTTCGGGTGCTCGCCCTGCCGGAGCGGCGCGGTCCCGCTCCGGAGGCACGGCTGTGCTACCAGGAGATCGCGCCCGCGAGTGTTGACGCTCGCGAATCCGCGACTTAGCGGTTGGCTGCAGAACCAGGAGCCTTTTCGCATGACCTATGTCGTCACCGACGCCTGTATCCGCTGCAAATATATGGACTGCGTGGAAGTTTGCCCGGTGGACTGCTTCTACGAAGGCGAGAACATGCTGGTCATCAACCCCAACGAGTGCATCGATTGCGGGGTGTGCGAGCCGGAGTGTCCGGCCGAGGCGATCCTCCCGGATACGGAGACCGGGCTTGAGCAGTGGCTCGAAGTCAACGCCACCTTCTCCGCGCAGTGGCCGAACATCACCCGCAAGAAAGACTCTCCTGCCGACGCCGATGAGCACAAGGGCGAAGAGGGCAAGTATGACAAGTTTTTCTCGCCGGAGCCGGGCAGCGGCGACTGACCGGCGGAATTGATTGCGGATCATCCCTCGACCCGAAGCGTTGTTACGGCATCGGAAGGAGTTCGTGCATGACCCCTCGGCTGATCGCCTGCATCGCTTCCCTGCTCGCCGCCACGCCGGTCGCCGCCCAGACGGCGGATGTGGCACCCCTGCCGGATCCCAACGACCAGTCGGACACCTTCTCGCTTGCGGGCGGCGCAGCCTGGATTCCCGACTATGAGGGATCGGATGATTACCGGTTCATCCCTGCCGCGCTGATCCGCGGCCGGGTCGGCGGAATCCGCTTTTTCAGCCGCGCGACCTACCTCTATGTCGATCTGGTCAAGGCGCGCAGCGGAAGGGTCGATTTCGATCTTGGACCGATCGGCGGCGTGAGGATGAACCGGACCGGCGAGGTCGACGATGAGCAGGTTGACCGCCTGCCGGAGCTCGATACGGCGATTGAACTTGGCGGTTTTGCCGGAGTGACCTTCCACGGGTTGACCAATCCCTATGACTCGCTTGGTCTGCGCGTCGATGTGGTGAAGGATGTCGCCGGGGCGCATGAGGGGACGGTCATCACGCCGACGCTCGATTTTGGCACGCCGCTGTCGCGCAAGATGTATGTCGGTGCGACGCTTAGTGCCGATTTCGCCAGCGGTAACTTCGCCGACTATTATTACTCGATCGACCCCGACGACGCCGCCGACAGTGGCCTGTCTCCGTTCGATGCGGACAGCGGAATGAAGAATTGGCGGCTTGGCCTGCTCGGCATCTATGCGCTCGGCGACGACCTGACCAAGGGCTGGTCGCTGTGGGCGACTGGCTCCTACGGCCGGCTCACCGGCGACTTCAAGCGCTCGCCGATTGTCGATGACCGCGGTTCGGCCGGCCAGTGGCTCGGCGCGGCCGGAATCGCCTACACCTGGTGATTGTCCCTTCCGCCTGAGTGGCGGACGCGGTATGCCCTCCTTTCCCCGGGGAGCCAGCGTGGCTGAGAGGGGCGC
>CBFGZJ010000206.1:0-3803 GCA_965653215.1 uncultured Sphingomonas sp.
TTCCTGCACTTCGATCAACGCCAGCGCCAGCGCCTTGATCAGCATGTCGTTGACCGACAGCTTCACCCCGCGGCTTGCCAGCGAGTCATTCAGTTCGCCGCGCAACTTGAGCAGCGCATCCAGCCGGACGTCGACGGTCAGATAGATGTGCGGCACCTGCTGTTTCGATTCGGTCAGCCGACGCGCGATCACCTTGCGCATGTTCGACAGCTTGACGGCTTCATGCGGGATCGCGCCGGCATCCACGGTGGTTGGAGACGGCCGCGCGGGAGCACGAGGAACGGGCGTCGCCGCAGTCACCTCACCAGCAGACCCGAGGTCAGAACGAACGATCCGCCCACCCGGCCCGCTGCCCTGAAGCTGAGCAAGGTCGATGCCCTGTTGCGCGGCCAGACGGCGAGCCAGCGGTGACGCCTTGACCCGGTCTTCGCCACCCGCAGCGCCAGTTTTCGGCTTAGGCTGGCTCGGAGCAGGCGACGGAGTTGCAGTCGCCTCTGCCGGCTCCGGCTTGGCCGCCGGGGCGGAAGGCTCCGCCTGTGGAGCAGCCGCCTCGCCATCCCCCGACAGCAGGGCAATCGCCGCGCCGACCTTGACCCCCTCGGAGCCCTCCGGGACCAGGATCTGCTCAATCGTTCCCTCGTCGACCGCCTCGAACTCCATCGTCGCCTTGTCGGTTTCGATCTCCGCGAGGACATCGCCGGCGCTGACGCTATCCCCCACCTTGACCAGCCACTTGGCCAGCGTGCCTTCCTCCATCGTCGGCGACAGGGCGGGCATCTTGAGTTCGATCGGCATCGGGTGCTCAGCCTCTTTCCTGGGCAGTTTGGTCGCGTCTGTCTCCAAAGGGGAAGCCGCGAGCGGGGTCAAGTGGGCTGCGGTGCTTGCGCGGCGGTGCGCTTTGACGCAGACCCGCTTCCAATTGGGGAAGAGGGCCGGTGAAGCGCACCTATCTGGTGGTGATTGACGATAGCTCCGAGGCGCGGATTGCGCTTCGCTTCGCTGCTCGGCGCGCGGTGAAAACCGAGGGCGGCATCGAGGTTCTGGCAGTCATTGAGCCGCAGCAATTCCTCCAGTGGGGTGGAGTCCAGGCAGCCTTCGAGGAAGAGCAGCGGCTACGGATTGAGGCGAGCGTTGCTGCCTCCGTCGGCGAGATCGTTGATCCGGCCGGACTCCACGCCACGATCCTGATCCGCCAGGGTGAGCCCGTCGAGGTCGTGCGATCGCTGATCGGTTCCCGGGATGATATCGCCGCCCTGGTTCTTGGAGCGCCGCCAACCGGACATCCAGGCCCGCTGGTCTCCGACTTCACCGGGGTCGACGCCGGCAAGCTCCCCTGTCCGGTCATGATCATTCCGGGCGGCCTCAGCGATGAGCGGCTGGAGCAGCTGAGCTAGTCGGCAGCTCAATCGAGCGTGATCCGGCCACGCCCACGCTTCACCTCCCCGCGCTGCACCTTCTGTTCGACACGTTTCGCCTTTGCGGAACGGCTCGGACGGGTAGGCCGGCGCTTGGCCTGCGTGTGATGCGCGGCGGCAAGCATCTCGGCGAGCCTCGCCCGCGCATCGGCCCGATTTGCTTCCTGCGTCCGGTATCGCCGAGCGGTGAGCACCAATTCGCCACCTGCGGTGACGCGACTTCCAGCGATCGTTTTCAGCCGCTCGTAGGTCTGCGGCGAAAGCCCCAGCTTGAACAGGTTCACCCGCAATTGGCACGCGGTGGCGACCTTGTTGACGTTCTGCCCGCCGGGACCGGTCGCGGCGAGAAAACGCTCGCTCAGCGCATCTTCCGGAATCTTCACCTCGTCAGGCCGCATCGCGCCATTCACCGAAATGCTCCGGCAAGGGGGCCGTGACGTCGATCGGCGGCTTGGTTGCCCGGGGGACGACAAGTCGGCTGGCGTGAAGCAACATCGGACCTATCCCGTCACCATAAATGGGGTCGCCCACAATCGCCGCGTCAAGGCCTTCCAAGGCATGAACCCGGATCTGGTGGGTTCGCCCAGTGCGTGGATGGAATTGCACCAGACTATGCGCGCCATTGGTGTGCAGCAGCGTCCATTCGGTCACCGCCACCTGCCCGGCGGGATCGCTCACCATCCGCCAGCCCCGTTCGCGGCTCGACACTTTTTTCAACGGCAGCTCGATCACGCCGGATGGTTGATTCAACGCGCCATCAACCACCGCGAGATAGAATTTCTCGACAAGCCCGGCCTCGAATGCCTGCTGAAACGCGGCCCTCGCCTTTGCCGTCCTCGCGAACAGCAGGCACCCCGACGTGTCCTGGTCCAGCCGGTGCATCGGCGTGGGTGGGCGCTGGAAACCGCAACTGAGCTCGCCGATCCGGCGCGCAATGCTGTCACCGCCGCGACGCGGCGCGTCCACCGGCAATCCAGCCGGCTTGGCGATCACGATTGCTTCGGCATCGATATAAAGAATTTGATCAACAAGGGTCACCTTCCGCTCCATTGCCGGAGCAGCGCCGCGACGCAACTGATTGAACTCGCAGGAACTGATGCGCGACAGCAACGATCTGGCAATCACTTGCTTTTACGCCTAATTAACCTTTTGCCTCCAGACCTCGAATGGTTAATGTTCGCTTCAGGCGGGTAAAGAGGTGGTAATTTCCTCTTCGCCGCGAAACAGGGGATGATCAAAATGCGCGTGCTGCTGATCGAAGACGAGCCGACAACAGCCAAGAGCATCGAGCTTATGCTCGGAACGGAAGGCTTCAATGTCTACACGACCGATCTTGGTGAAGAAGGCCTCGATCTGGGCAAGCTGTATGACTATGATATCATCCTGCTCGATCTGAACCTGCCGGACATGCACGGTTACGACGTGCTGAAGAAATTGCGGGTGGCGAAGGTGGGCACTCCCGTCCTGATCCTCTCCGGCGTCGGTGAGATGGACAGCAAGGTGCGTGCCCTCGGGTTCGGCGCTGACGATTATGTCACCAAGCCGTTCCACCGTGACGAGCTGGTCGCGCGCATCCACGCGATCGTGCGCCGCTCAAAGGGCCATTCTCAATCGGTCATCCGCACCGGCAAGCTCGCCGTGAATCTCGATGCCAAGACGGTCGAAGTCGACGGCGCCCGGGTGCATCTGACCGGCAAGGAATATGCGATGCTGGAGCTGTTGTCGCTCCGCAAGGGCACGACCCTAACGAAGGAAATGTTCCTCAACCATCTCTACGGCGGGATGGATGAGCCGGAACTGAAGATCATCGACGTGTTCATCTGCAAGCTGCGCAAGAAGCTTGCCCTGGCCTGCGGCGGCGAAAATTACATCGAGACGGTGTGGGGCCGCGGCTATGTCTTGCGGGACAGTGAACAGACCGAAACTCCGCAGACGGCGGTCGCCTGACCGTTTAGGACTGTCCGACGAAGATCCGGTGCCGCTCGCTGAAACGCGGCATCTGCATGACTTCGGGAACTGACTGAGGTGCGTCGAACGGCTGCCAGCCGTCGCGGCCTAGCCGCTCCATCGGCCGAAAGCTCGCCTTGTACGCCATCCGTTCGGACCCATTCACCCAATATCCCAGATAGACATAGGGCAGACCGGCGCGCGCGGCGCGCACGATGTGATCAAGGATGATGAACGTGCCGAGCGACTTGCGCGCCTTCGGACCCACATCATAGAAGCTGTAGATCATCGACAACCCGTCACTCTGCTGATCGCTGAGGCAGGCCCCGACCAGCTTCCCCGGCCGTCCGCCCACGCTAGGCTCGCGATATTCGACGACATAGGTCCTGACCGGTGTCTGCTCGACCATGTCGCCGAAGTCGCTGTCGTCCATCTCCGCCA
>CBFGZJ010000207.1:0-3758 GCA_965653215.1 uncultured Sphingomonas sp.
GCCGTTGCTCCCCAGATCTGCCGACCCTGCCATGGAATTTCGAAATAGTCGCGGGCCACGCCGCGGTACGTCGCACGGAGGCGATGATGGTTGGCCGCATCGAGGACGTGTGCAAGCGGGACTTCGAACCAGTCGGCGACTTCGCCTTCGTGCGGCGCCAGTTCCAGGTCCGGCGGGATTACGCCGATCACCGGGGTCACATGGTAGCCGGTGACGGTGTGGTATGGATCGGCAGTCCCGGCCACTTCGACGACGGCCGGATCGATGCCGAGCTCTTCCCAGGCTTCGCGCAGCGCCGCGGCCGTGACATCGGCATCGCCGGGATCGACGCGCCCACCGGGAAAGGCGATCTGCCCCGCGTGTGAGCGCAGCTCTGCAGTGCGGACGGTCAGGAGGAGTCCTGGCTCCTCCCGGTCGGTGATCGGCACCAGCACCGCCGCATCCCGCCACTCCGCCGTTAAATCCTCCTCGATGTCGCGTTCGATGAGATCGATCGGGTCTCTACGCATCAATGCTTCCCGAAGACGCTGTGCGAGGCTCACTGCCGATCTCCGAGAGGCCAGAACATGCCGCCGCTCCAAAACCCTGCCGGATCATGGTCTTCTTGCAAGGCGATTTCGGCCAGCTCATAATAAACCGGCCGGGCGAGGATCGCTTCAAGGCCGTACCGAACGCCCACGAGGGGCAGTTCATCCGAAATTCGCAGCGGATGATCCGGGCCAATGACCAGGGCATCGCCGCTGTTCAACTCGAGCGCGACCATGCGATCGGCTCCGCTGCCTTCGGTCTCCATCGCCACCGCCACGAATGCGGCGATTTCGACTTCAATGTCGAGCTTCTCCGCGGGCGTGACGAGCACATGGCGGCCATCCTGCTCGCGGCGGAGAACGCTCGAGAAGAGACGGACCAGCGCGGGCCGGCTGATTTCCGAGCCTTCATGAAACCAGCGCCCATCGCGGGCGATCCGCATGTTGCTGTGGCCGCAGTGTGTGGGATTCCATTGGTCGACCGGTGGGAGGCGCCGCTGTTCGATCGCACAGGCGATTTCCGCCAAGGATTGGCCAGCAAAGGTAATCGGAGGGCGCGTCTCAGGCATCCGAGCGCTGATAGTCGCGCCTTGCTGGGGGAGGCAATCCGCCCTTGCATGATCTACCGGGCTTCGTCAGTGCCGTCATGAATGATCAGATCGTCAATCCCTCGAACGGCAATCGTCACCGGAGGCGGCAAACGGGTCGGCGCAGTCATTACGCAAGCGCTGCTCGATGACGGCTGGACCGTTGTGGCTCATGTCCGGCGCATCGATGATCCTGTCCCTGAAGGAGCGATCCGGGCCGCGGCTGATTTGACCCAAGCCGATTGTGCCGATCGAATTTTCGCGGCCACCGCCGGGCAGCCGCCAGTCCGCCTGCTGGTCAATAATGCCAGCCGGTTCGCGGTCGATTCGATCGACCATCCGGATCCGGATGAGTTCATTACCCAAATGACGACGAATGTTCGAGCGCCGGCGCTGCTGAGCGCCGCATTCGCAGCATCTACCGAGGGTGGCGAGGGCGACCGGCTCGTGGTCAACATCCTCGATGCCAAGCTTGCTGCGCCAAACCCGGACTTCGCCAGCTACACATTGTCGAAGTTCGCGCTGGCCGGCCTGACCGAGATTTCGGCGCGGGCCTTCGCAGAGCGCGGAATCCGAGTGAACGGGATTGCGCCCGCACTGATGCTTCGATCCGGTGATCAGACGGAGCGCAACTTCGTGGCTGCCCATCGATACAATCCGCTGAAGCGAGGCATTCACCCAGGCGATGTGGTCAGCGCGCTTCGCTTCTTGATCGCCGCTCCCGGGGTTACTGGACAAGTGATGACATTGGACGCCGGGCAGCGGTTCATGGGACTCCCGCGCGATGTGCAATTTCTGGAGATTGAATGACGGAGTTTTCTCGCCTGGATGGGTTGGTGCCACTTGCGCTGGAGGTACGATCCACCCGTATCTTCCTCGATTCGCTTGAGATTCCCACGGACATCGGATTTCACGATTTCGAAGTGGGGGAGCCGCAGCGGTTGCTGGTCAGCGTCGAAGTGTGGCTTGAGGATAACGAGGCTCCGGCCGACGATGATCCGGTGCGGGCGTGGGATTACGACATGCTCCGGCTTGAAGTTACGCGGCTCGCGAGCGCGCGCCGGTACAATCTTCAGGAGACGCTCGCTCACGCGATTTACGGCATGGTTGCCGCCAGAGGTGGGGTGCGAGGGGTGCGAGTGAAGACCTGCAAGCCTGACATCTATCCCGATGCACATGGCGTGGGGGTGGAAATCGCGTCCTTCATCGGGTCAAACCCCGGTTGAGCTACGCATCTGCGGAGTCTCACTAATTATATCATTGCGCACTTCTTAACGCGGATATAGAGAATCGCCTTTGACGCCGATGATATGTTGATACATTGGTGAACCAATTACAGAGCCCCCGGAACTCGGTCGCGACGGCGATAGGGATCCTGGGTTGATCCACGGGACAACCCGCGGAGATTGAGGAGAGCTGCGAGTTAATGTCCTACGCCAATCGTAAAGAGATGAGCTCCAACCGGACGGCGGCGATCATCATCGTCGTGCTCCTCCATATTGGACTGGGTTACGCGTTGGTCACCGGACTGGCCTACAATGTGATGAAGAAGGCCGCTGAAGACCTGAAGACCTTTGACGTCGAGGAAGAACCGCCGCCCCCGGAGGAGCCGCCGCCCCCCCCGGAGAAGGTGGAAGTCGTCCCACCCCCAGTGGTGGTCCCGCCGCCGATTGTGCGCACCGAAACTGTCGCTCCTCCGATCGTGTCGGTTCCCGTCGCTCCTCCGGTGGTGATTACTCCAACGGCGCCGCCAGCTCCGCCACCCCCGCCACCCCCGAGGGTGTCGCAGGCAGCGCGGGCAAAGGGCAACCTTCCCTCATTATTCTCGACCGACGATTATCCGCAGTCGGCGATTCGCAATGAAGAGCAAGGGACGACCGCAGTCAGGCTGACCATCGGTCCCGACGGTCGGGTGAGCGACTGCTCGGTTACCTCCTCTTCAGGTTCTTCGGCACTGGATTCGACAACTTGCAGCATCCTTCGTCGGCGTGCACGTTTTACGGCGGCCAAGGATCAGGCGGGTTCGCCGATTTCAGACACCACTACCACGCGAATTCGCTGGGTTCTCCCTGAGGACTGAGCTGAAAACATTCTTAGATTCTAGGTTTTACAGAGGAAAGACAATCTCATGGCTACTCCCGCTCCCGCTGGTGACAATCCCTATGGCTTGTGGCAGGCGCTGCAAGAAGGCGGTCTGATTTCATGGACGGTGTTCATTATCCTGGTGATCATGTCGATCGGCTCCTTTTATATCCTGTTCACCAAGCTGATTGAGCAGCAGAAGATCATCAACCAGGGACGCAAGGTGCGCGCCAGCTTCTGGAATTCGCGCGACCTTAAGGAGGCATCGACCAAGCTCGAGCCGAAGAGCGCTTACCGGTCGATCGTCGACGATGCGCTTGTCGCTCAGGAACAGCACAGCAAGCTGACCGATCCGGTCGATCAGCATGACTGGATGGGCAACAGCCTTGCCCGCAGCCAGGGTGGTATCGGCGCCCGTCTCAACGAGGGGCTTGCCTTCCTCGCTACCGTCGGTTCGACCGCGCCATTTATCGGCCTGTTCGGCACCGTTATCGGCATCTACCGCGCGCTCATCAAGATTGGCGCGTCCGGTCAGGCCTCCATCGACACCGTCGCCGGTCCG
>CBFGZJ010000208.1:0-3737 GCA_965653215.1 uncultured Sphingomonas sp.
GACGATGCACGGTTCTCCGATCCGGTGGTGCTGATGGGGATCGGCGGGGTCGAGTATCATGGCCACACATGGGAACTGGGCGCGCGAAAGGCGAAGGAGATGCTATTCACTGCGCGTCCAGTGAGCGCAGTGGAGGCGGAGCGCCGAGGAATGGTGAACCGGGTTGTCCCGCGTGCTGAGCTGGACGCCGAAGCGCTGGCTCTGGCGCGCGAGATCGCGCAGATGCACCCTCACGCGCTGGCAATGGCGAAGCGCGCCGTCAATCAGACGCTCGACATCATGGGGCAGGCGGCCGCCCTTCAAAGCTGTTTCGACATCCATCAGCTCGGCCATGCTTCCGCCTATGGCCAGACCGGGGAGTTTATCGTCGGCGGCATGGAGAAGGTGAAGTCGCACAAATGACGCTCCTGACCCAAGTGGAGGGTGGGGTTGGCAGGCTCACGCTTAACCGGCCCGACAAGCTGAACGCGCTGACCGGGCCGATGCTCGAAGGGATGGTGGAGACTCTGCGCGCCTGGTCGATCGATCCGGCTGTGCGCTGCGTCATGCTCGAAGGGGCGGGGCGGGGCTTCTGCGCTGGGTACGATCTCTCGGGGGATGACACGGTAGAGCGGGCTGAGCCAATGCGGCCGGACGAGGCCGCGGGACGCATGCTCCTTCATTCCGAAGTCCCGCTTCTGCTCCATCGAATGGCCAAGCCGACCATCGCCTGCCTCCGTGGGCCTGTCGCGGGCAGCGGCTTGGTGATCGCTGCGGCGTGTGACCTGCGCATCGCGTCCCGCACGGTCAAGTTCAAGCTGGCCTTCGCGAGCGCTGGGCGCTGCGGCGATCCGGGTGGCAGTTATCTGCTGACGCGGATCCTCGGCGCCGCGTGCGCCCGCTCTTTGTTCCTCCTGGACGAACCGATGGACGGCGAAGCGGCACTCGCGGCGGGGTTGGTTGCCAAGCTGGTCGATGACGCGCAGCTGAATAGCGAATGTGCGGAGGTAGCCGCGAAGCTCGCGAGCGGGCCGACCGCTGCTTTCGCGGCAATGAAGCGCAACCTGAACGCGGCGGAGGTCGGAGCACTGGAGGAGACGATGGCGTTGGAGGCCGCCGCGAACGCGCAGATCAGCCTGCTGTCGCACGACGCCAAGGAGGCGGCGAAAGCGTTCATAGAGCGTCGGCCTCCGTCCTTCCTAGGTCATTGAGCCGTTCGCGGGTCCCCTTCGAAGGGACAAGTGATTGGCAGAGCGCCGAATTGGGCCGCTTCCGCCGATCCGTAAATCGCGGTGGCTCTATTCGCGGGTGTTCCGCAATTCGATAACGCGAACACCATGTGGGTTGGCGCGGAAGGCGCCATCAGGTTACGGCTGGAGCAACGATGGCGGCGGCGGCACAAGTCTTCGACACAGACTACATTCGGCGCGCGGTGCAGCTCGCCGATCCGGACGCCCTTCGGGTCGCGCTTTTCCAGAATAGCGGTGACGAGGACATCGGAGCGCTGCCGCCTTATGCCAGGATGAGTGAGGAGCAGAAGGCGCTGCTGGTCGACAGGGCGGTCGAATGGCTGGTGAGCAATGCCGGCCCTGCCGAACTGGCAGAGCCTCCAGAGGATGAATTGCGGACCCTGATGACAATGGTCACCGGCCGCGAGATGACTGACCTGGAATTTGCCGCCCGACGCGATCTGCCGGCCTTCCGCAAATTTCCCTGCGCGGTCGAGTGGCAGGGCCCGAGGCCCTCGATCCCGGAAGGCTATCGCATCGTTATCATCGGCAGCGGTCCCGCGGGCATCGCCGCCGGCGTGCAATGTGAACTGCTCGGCTTGCCGTACCTCGTCCTGGATCGCCAGCCGGAGGCGGGCGGCACCTGGACAATCAATCGCTATCCCGACGTGCGAGTGGATACACCGTCCGTCACTTATGAATTCAGCTTCGAAAAGAATTACCCCTGGGCCGAGCATTTCAACCGGGGTGAAGATGTACGTGCGTATCTCCAGCATGTGTCACGCAAATATGGCGTGATGGCGAAGAGCCGGTTCAGCCATGACGTGAAGGGCGGCACGTTCGACGAAGCTCGTAATGTTTGGGCGCTCGAAGTCGAAACCCCCGAAGGCCGCAAGACAATCGACGCCAACATCGTCATCACGGCTTGCGGGACCTTCGCCAACCCCCAGCTTCCGGATATCGCGGGGGCTCGCGACTTCAAGGGCCTGATCGTTCATCCTGCCGCATGGCCACATCACATCGATTTCACCGGAAAACGCGTTGCAGTGATCGGCAACGGATCGACCGGCGTGCAATTGCTCAGTTCCATTGCCGAGATGGCGGAGCACGTCACTGTCGTTCAGCGCACGCCGCAATGGATCTCGCCGCGTGAAAAATATGGCTCTCCAGTGGAGCAGGAGGTGAAATGGCTCCTGGACAACCTCCCGGGCTACTGGAACTGGTGGCGATACAGCGCGACTGCCCCCTTGTTTGACTTCCACCTCGTGCAGCGTGTCGACCGGGAGTAGCAGGCGCAGGGCGGGAAAGTGAGCAAGCCGAATGACGATATCCGCGCCGCCTTGACCAACTATATCCGCGAACAAACCGGCGGACGCGAAAATCTGATCGAAAAGCTGATCCCTGATTATGCGCCGATTTCCCGCCGGCCGGTGGTCGATAACGGCTGGTATCGAGCGCTGACGCGCGACAACGTCGAATTGCTCACGGGATCGGTGGCCCGTTTCACGGAAACTGGTTTCGAGATGGCCGACGGCACGTGCCGGGACGTTGATATCGTCATCTCCGCCACCGGCTTTGACGTCGCGAAATACTTATGGCCCGCGCGCTACAAGGGGATTGGCGGCCGCGATCTGCACGACACGTGGGAGAGCAGCGACGGTCCGCGCGCCTATCTGTCGATGATGGTGCCGGGATTTCCCAACCTGTTCATGCTCTACGGGCCGAACTCTCAACCGCTCACCGGCGGCACCGGACTGCCGCAATGGTGGTTGATCTGGGCAAGCTATGCCGCGCAGTGCGCCATGCGGCTGCTGCGGGAAGGGAAGGGCCGCGTCGAAGTGAAGCCCGAAGCGTTCCAGCGCTACAACGAAGCGCTAGACAAAGAAGCTGCCAATTGGTTGCAAATGACACCCGAGGGGGGCATCGAGAAGAACTACTACGTCAACCAGCATCATAACCGCATGCAGGTGAATGCCCCCTGGCTAAGTCCCGAGTTTCACGAGATGTGCACTGTGGTGAACTGGGATGATCTCGAACTGTCCTGAGGCAGCCGCCGCGCCAATATTCCCGTACCGTCAGCGCGGTCACGGCCACCACCTGCAAAGCGGATGCAGATAAATTAGGAGAGTCGAAATGCGTGCGCTGGTTTACGAAGGATCGGGCAAAATCCGGCATGTCGAAAATCTTGAGGTCCGCGATCCCGGTCCCGGCGAAGTGCTGGTACGCATCGCGGCGAGCGGCATCTGCCACTCCGATATCTCGGTTGTAAATGGCACGATCGAATGGCCGGCCCCCTCCGTACTCGGTCATGAGGGGGCTGGGGTCATCGAACAGGTTGGCACCGGAGTGACCGACCTCGCCGTTGGGGATCACGTTGCGCTGCACACCCTGGCCAACTGCGGCCGCTGCGGACCGTGCGAGAGCGGCAAGCCGACGCATTGCCGCCAAACCTATGGCAACCGGTCAGAGCCGTTTATGCTGGAAGGCAAGTCCGTATCGAGCTTCGCCGCCACCTCAACCTTCGTCGAG
>CBFGZJ010000209.1:0-3729 GCA_965653215.1 uncultured Sphingomonas sp.
GCTTCTCGGGGTCGGCCGCCATGAGGGTGAGCGAGCCGAGCGCCGCCTCGATCGAAGAGCTTGGCTTTCCAGCGATAAGGCGAGTCTCGGCGCTATTATAGGCACAAATCCCGCGGGCGACTTCCCGCTCGCCGGCGCGGATAGAGACACAAGCGCCCCGTTCGAATTCGCCGCCCACTTCGCGCACCCCCGCCGGAAGCAGACTTTTGCCTCTCTGCAACGCAGCCATTGCGCCATCGTCAACGGTCAGTGTTCCGGCAGGCACAAGCGATCCCGCGATCCACTGCTTGTAGGCGCGCGCCGGGGTCCCGTGCGCCGTCACGACGGTTGCGCGCGCTCCATCGCACAGCCGCTGCAGCGGATGATCGGTTCGTCCGCAGGCGATGATCGTGGCGCAGCCCGCGTCGCGCGCGATCGACGCGGCTTCGATCTTGGCCCACATCCCGCCAGAGCCCACGCCGCTGGCGGAGGCGGTTCCCGCGAGGGAGCGGATCTGGTCATCGACCTCGGTGACCAGCGGGACATGGGTCGCCGACGGATCGCTCGCTGGGTCGGCGGTGAATAGTCCGTCTACGTCGGACAGCAGGATCAGCAGGTCGCAACTGGCCATTTGCGCCACCCGCGCCGATAGCCGGTCATTGTCGCCATAGCGGAGTTCGTCCGTCGCCACGCTGTCATTCTCGTTGATCACGGGCAAGGCGCCGCGCGTCAGCAGTACGTCGAGGGTTGCCCGGGCATTCAGCCAGCGCCGGCGAGTCTCGGTATCGTGAAACGTCAGCAGCAGTTGTGCGGTCGGGATCTCAAGCGGCGCAAGCGCGCGATCCCAGCTTTGCATCAGGAGCGACTGGCCGGCAGCCGCCGCTGCTTGCTTGTGGGCAAGCCGGGCGTTCTTGCGCAGGCCAAGTTTGAGCCGGCCGAGCGCGACGGCACCGGACGAGACGATGATCAGCTGCTTGCCGTCTGTCCGAAGCGCGGCCACGTCGGCGGCGAGGCTCGCAAGCCAATCCACGCGCGCCGCAGTCTTCGAGTCATTGAGGAACAATGACGATCCGACCTTGACCACAACCCTTCGAGCACCGGCAATTAGCGCGGCGGCAGTGGGCTCAGCGGCAAGGTTGGTCTGGATTTCCATCGCTGGCCCACGCCATATGGAAAAGCGCGCGTTGGCGCAAAGGCGGCAGGACATTGCGGCAAGTGAGTGAGATCGAAGTCAGATTTTTCGGCAGACTGGCGGACCAATTCGGACGGACGATACCGCTCGCTTGCACCGCGGCCGGCCTGACCGTCCATGACATCCGGGAACAGCTGGGTGGCGAACTCACCGACCTGATCCGAGTCAAGGCGGCGGTCGCTGATCAGTTGGTCGGCGAGGACGCAATTGTGCTTCCCGGCGGCTCAGTTGAATTCCTGCCACCGCTCTCGGGAGGCTGACATGGCAATCGCAGCGCTGCTCACTGAAGGCGTCATTGATTCCGGAGCGGAGCTGGACGCTTTCATCCGCGGAATTAAGGAAGCAGGCGCGGTCGTCAGCTTCGCCGGGATTGCGCGTGGGGAAGGAGGGCGCGTGCGTTCGCTGACGCTGGAAGCCCACCCGACAATGACTGCCCGCTCGGTCGAACAGGTCGCGCAGGATGCGGCGGACCGCTTTGGCGTCGCCGATCTCCTCGTCATCCACCGCCATGGCCGGATCATGCCCGGCGAGACGATTGTGTTCGTCGCCGCCGCCGCAACCCACCGCAGAGCGGCCTTCGAGGCGGCGGATTATGCGATGGACCGGCTGAAGAGCGACGCCGTGCTGTGGAAGCGCGAAGAGGGCCTTGACGGGAACGAGTGGATCGAGCCACGCGAACAGGACCGGGCCGACCTCGCCCGCTGGGACTGATAATGCCGGGTGTCGATGAGAATCTGAACTTTTTCCCGCTCAGGATCGCGGTCCTCACCGTCTCCGACACCCGCGACGAATCCACCGACAAGTCCGGCGCCCTGCTCGTCCAGCGGATTCAGGGGGCGGGTCATGATCTCGCCGCCAAGGCGATTGTCACCGATGAGATCATTGCCATCCAGTCGGTGCTGCGGGGGTGGATCGACGATCCGTCAGTCGACGTGGTGATCACCACCGGCGGCACCGGATTTGCCCCGCGCGACGTGACTCCAGAGGCGGTGAAGCCGCTGATCCGCCGCGAGATGGACGGGTTTGCGGTACTGTTCCACCAGGTCAGCACGGGCACGGTGGGTGTTTCCACCCTCCAATCTCGGGCGTTCGCCGGCCAGGCCGACGACACGTTCATTTTCTGCCTGCCGGGTTCCACCGGTGCCTGCCGCGACGGCTGGGATGGGGTGCTCGCGCTCGAGCTCGACAGCCGTTACAAACCTTGTTCGTTGGCGGGCCAGATCCCGCGGCTGAGAGGCCTCTGTGCGTGAGTTGAGCCATCTCGACGCTGCCGGACGGGCGCGCATGGTCGATGTCGGCGACAAACCCGTCACCGATCGCCGCGCCACCGCCGAGGGCCGCCTGCTGTGCTCGGCCGAGACCCTTGCGATGCTGAAGGAAGGCCGGACGCCGAAAGGGGAGGTCATCGCGACTGCAGAACTGGCAGGAGTGATGGCCGCCAAGCAGACCGCCAACCTGATTCCGCTCTGCCACCCGCTCCCGCTGACCAAGGTGTCTGTCGAGATCACGGCGGATGAGTCCCTGCCGGGCTTGCGCGTCGAGGCCGAGGTCAGGTCGCGCGGTCAGACCGGCGTTGAGATGGAAGCACTCACCGCCGTCTCGGTCGCCTGCCTGACCTTGTTCGACATGCTCAAGGCGGTCGACAAGCACATGGCGATCGACGGCATCCGGGTGACGGCCAAGGAAGGCGGCCGGTCGGGAGACTGGACGGCTTGAGCCTGCTGGCGTTTGATGCGGCGATCGAGATGCTGATCGCCAACGCTCGGCTGCTTGGCACCGAGCAAGTTCCGCTGCGGGAAGCGCATGGCCGCATTCTCGCTGCGCCGGTGGTCGCGGCGATCGACCACCCGCGTGCCGACGTGTCCGCGATGGACGGTTACGCAATGCGGGACGACGACTGGCGGCAAGCGCGGGTCATCGGCGAGTCCTTCCCCGGTGTACCCTTCGCTGGCCGGATCGGCGCGGGCGAGTGCGTCCGGATTTTCACCGGCGGCCAGTTGCCGCACGGTGCGGACCGCGTGGTGATCCAGGAGAATGTGCGCCGTGATGGCGACCAGGTATCTTGCACCGCCGAGCTCGGAGCCGCACGCCATATTCGCCGGAAAGGGTTCGACTTCCACGCGGGTGACGTGCTGCTCGATACCGGGCGGCGATTGGATGCGCGTGCACTGGTGGCCGCGGCCGGCGCAGACGTTGCTGAGGTCGTGGTCAGCCGTCAGCCCAGGGTGGCGCTGCTCAGCACCGGCGACGAGCTTGCCGCTCCTGGCTCCGCGCGGCACTCGCCATATCTGATCCCCGACAGCGTCTCGTTTGGGGCGACAGCTCTCGTCGAACAGTGGGGCGGGACCGTCGTCGACACCCGCAGAGTAGGGGACGATCGAGCGGCCATGCTGGCGGCAGCTGAGAGCGCGTTGCGTGCGGCCGACCTGGTCGTCGTCACCGGCGGAGCATCGGTCGGTGACAAGGATTTCGCGAAGCCGGTATTCGCCGAGCTGGGCGCGGGATTGCTGTTCGGCAAGGTCGCGATCAAGCCCGGCCCGCTGGGCGCGCTGGCGTTC
>CBFGZJ010000210.1:0-3715 GCA_965653215.1 uncultured Sphingomonas sp.
TGCTTCGCTCTGAGCGAAGGGCCGGTCAGCCCTTGGCCAGCGCTCGTCGCAGCGCTCGGGACGAAGCCTCAGCCGCCATCTTGGTCACTTGCGCTTCCGGTGCGACTTCGAAACCGTGGTATGCGCCCGGCCAGACGTGCAACTCGGTTGGAACGCCGGCCCGCAGCAGACGACGCGCATATTCCATATCTTCCTCAAGGAAGAGGTCCAACGCACCAGTCGCGATGTAGGTTGGGGGCAGTCCGGCAACAGCTTCGGCGCGAGCCGCCGCGGCGTAGGCTGGTACTCCTTCACTCCCCGGCTCCTTGCCGAGAAGCGAACGCCAGCCAAAGCGGTTGCTTTCTGCCGTCCAGACAAACTCTCCGCAGTGCGGATGGGGATCGCCATGCGAGCCGGTGCGATCATCGATCATCGGATAGATCAGATGTTGATGACAGATCGCAGGTCCGCCCCGATCCCGCGCAAGCAGAGCCAGGGCGGCCGCCAGTCCGCCGCCGGCGCTCTCCCCTTTGATCGCGATGCGGTCAGGATCGATGCCGAGTGCGTCCGTCTGATCCACCATCCAGCGTAGCGCCGCATAGCAATCCTCGACGGGGCCGGGGTGGGGCGTATCCGGAGCGAGCCGGTAATCGACCGAGACAATCAGGCATTGCAGCTCGTCAGCCAAAACGCGATTGGCGATGTCGCTCATGGATGCGGTTCCGATCACATAGCCGCCGCCATGGATGTGGAGGATGCCGGCCGCTCGCTGCGGGAGCGCATCAGGACGGATCACCCGGACATTCATCGGCTGCCCGTCGGCGCCTTTGATCGAGCGTTCCTCGACTGTACCCGGAAGTCCTTCGATTGCCGGCTGTGCAGCGATCATCTCAACGAAGCCCTGTCGTATGGCCGGGAGCGAATCTTCGCTGAAGACGAACGGCGGCATCATATCGAGGCCTGGCAGCAGTTCGGGATCGATGAGGTGGCGAGTGTCCATAAATCGGTCTTTCTAGCCGTGGAGGATCATTGCAGCCGCTTTTTCAGCAACCATCATGGTTGGGACATTGGTATTGCCGCTCGGAACACGAGGCATGACCGAGGCATCGACAACGCGCAGCCCGGCAACACCATGAACTCTGAGCTGTGGATCGACCACCGCCATCCGATCATGTCCCATGCGGCAGGTGCCGACCGAGTGGATGTCCGAGATTGCAGTCTCCCGAAGATAGCTGTCCAGCTCCTCATCGGTCTGACGATCCGTACCTGGGGCGATCTCCTCCCCTCGGATTGAATCGAACGCCGGCTGCGCGAAAATCCGCCGCACTGCGCGGATCGCGGCGCGGCCCATCGCTAGATCATTCGGCGCAGAAAGTAAGTTCGGATCGATCGCGAGGGGAGCTGAGGGATCGGCTGACGTCAGACGGATTTCGCCGACACTCTCCGGCCTAAGCAGATTTACGTGGGCGAAATAGCCGTGGCGATTGATCAGCTTGCGCCCCATCGCTTCGTAGAGCGCCGCGGCGAAATGGATCTTGATGTCAGGTTCGTCCGAACCTGGCATGGTACGCATGTAAGCGACGACCTGCGTGCTTGGTTCAGCGAGTGGGCCGCGCCGGAAGAGCAGGAAGTTCGCTACCGCCTGCGACGCGGCGACAGGGTGGAAGAAATTCCACATCGAGATTGGCAACTTTGATTCTTGCTTGACCGTGACAGCGACATGGTCGCGATAATTCTGCCCCACGCCAGGAAGGTCGCAGACCACCTTGATGCCGTGCTCGGTCAGATGCGCTGCGTCGCCAATCCCGGAGAGCATCAGGACTTGAGGAGAATGGATTGCACCGGCGGACACGATCACCTCACGCGCCGCGTTCACCCTCTCCGTTCGACCGTCGCGCTGGTACTCCACGCCCGCGGCCCGGCCCTGTTCGATGACGATGCGCTGCACATTGGCGCCAGTAACGACCCGAAGGTTTGACCGGCGGCGTGCGGGCAAGAGGTAAGATCGGGCTGCGCGGTAGCGGCGGCCAGTCGAGGCGGTGACATCAGTCGGCCCGACGCCCTCCCTGACGGCTCCGTTGGTGTCCGCGTTATAAGGCAGGCCCGCCTCCTGAGCCGCGTCGGAAAAAGCAATTGCAAGCGGATGGTGGATGCCTGGCCGGCTGATGTGCACCGGACCACCTTTGCCGTGAAGGTCCTCGTCTCCTTCGCCCGGCTGATAGTCTTCCAGTTTCTTGAAGTAGGGCAGCACGTCGGCGAAGCTCCAGCCTTCATTGCCGAGCTGCCGCCAGCCATCATAGTCGCTCGGCGTGCCACGGTCGTAGACCATTCCATTGATCGAGGACGAGCCGCCCAGCACCTTCCCACGCGGCGTATACATCTGGCGCCCGCCTGCATGTTTTTGCGGGACACTGACATGCATCCATTGAAACCAGCCTTGATGCATGATTGGCAACAGGCCTCCAGGCGCCTGGATGAAGACGCTGCGATCGCGGCCGCCGGCCTCAATCAGGAGCACACGGGTGCCGGGATCGGCCGAAAGGCGGTTGGCAAGAACGCAGCCGGCAGAACCCGCGCCGATGATGATGAAGTCGAAGGTCTGGCGATCTGCCATTCAGATACTTTCTAGGCGAGGAAGCGCTTCAGCTTGCGCGATGCCGCTGGCGGAAATGTTGCGGGGTGCTGCCCGTTGCACGGCGAAATGCCGTGGCGAAGCTGCTGCTGTGGGAAAAGCCCACCCGCTGCGCAACCTGTTTGAGCGGCAAATCGGTGTTACGGAGCAGGGTCATCGCCCGTCCGTGCTGAACCCGGGCAAGATGTTCCACAACCGGCTCACCCGTGAGTGCCTTGTACAGGCGGCGGAAGTGACGTTCGCTGACACCGCACAAGCTTGCCAACTCGGCAACCGTAGGAAGGTCATCCCCATCTTCGATCCGTTCGCGAACTTTGCGGTATTGCCAGTCGGCGAGCCGAGCATAGCTGCCACGCCCAGGCGGCGTTCGGTCGAGCCATCGTGCAGCTTCAATGATCAACGCATGGGCATAGGAATCAATCAGTGCAGCACTCGCAAAGCCCGGTTCCATCAGCTCGTCTCTAATCCTATGCATGAGCATGCGAAGGCGCTCATCCCGGCAGTCGAGCGCCGTCAGAAGCAACTGTTCATCCGCGCGGATTTCTTTGCCGTAGATCTCGCTCCAGACGGCGGGCTTCACTGCCAGGCGTACGACCCGGATTCTTCCGCCGGCGCTTCGAGATCGGACCAGAACCCCAGCTGGGCGGACAAAAAGGCTGCCCATGTAACGGAACTGCTGCCCTCCCTCGAATTCAGGAAAGCACGCCGTTCCGTCGGTCGCATAAGGGGGAAGCGACATCTCGATCATGTGCGCGGACTCGCGAGCGATAACGTCCATTGGCGACGGCCACCGCCATTCCACCACCTCCGCGTTCCCTAACGGAAGCGATTGCCGAGCGACGATCTCGGGAGTCACGCGAGAAGAATGCATGGCGGGATCATTGCCCCCATGGCTTTCTCGTCAAGAGGTTAGGCAACTCACCTGCGACCGGGGACCCAATTGATGGCCGATTCCACTAATTCGCAGCGATTGCCCACGGTCCATGAGCGTCGCACAATTTTGCATTATCGCGGCAGGAGACAGACGATGGCGACACCCGCGACGGCTGCCATTCCCGACCATGTGCCCCAGGAACTGGCGCGGCGGGTCGACTTTCGCCGTCG
>CBFGZJ010000211.1:0-3704 GCA_965653215.1 uncultured Sphingomonas sp.
CAGGATGTTGAACAAATCCGGATGCGCCTTTTCGATTTCGTCAAGCAGGAGCACGCTGTGCGGATGCTGATCGACGGCGTCCGTTAGTAGACCGCCCTGATCATATCCGACATAGCCCGGAGGAGCGCCAATCAGGCGGCTGACCGAGTGACGCTCCATATATTCGGACATGTCGAACCGCTGGAGCGGGATGCCCATGATCGAGGCGAGCTGACGGGCAACCTCGGTCTTGCCGACGCCGGTCGGGCCGGAGAACAGATAATTGCCGATCGGCTTGTCCGGCTCGCGCAGGCCAGCGCGGCTCAGCTTGATCGCGGAGGCGAGCCGCTCGATCGCCAGATCCTGCCCGAACACCACCCGCTTGAGGTCGGCCTCGAGAGTCTCGAGCACCCGCTTGTCGTCGCTCGACACGGATTTTGGCGGAATTCGAGCCATGGTCGCAACCACCGCCTCGATCTCCTTGGTCGTGATGATCTTCTTGCGGCGGCTCGGCGGCACCAGCATCTGCATCGCCCCGACTTCATCGATCACGTCGATCGCCTTGTCGGGAAGCTTGCGGTCGTGGATGTAGCGCGCGCTGAGCTCGACTGCCGATTTGATCGCGTCGGGTGTGTAGCGGACATGGTGGTGCCCCTCGAATGAGCTACGCAGCCCAGCGATGATCTTGATCGTGTCTTCGACTGTCGGCTCATTCACATCGATCTTCTGGAACCGGCGCAGCAGCGCGCGATCCTTTTCGAAGTGATTGCGGAACTCCTTGTACGTCGTCGAGCCAATGCAGCGGATCGCTCCCGACGAGAGAGCGGGCTTGAGCAGGTTCGATGCATCCATCGCCCCGCCGCTAGTTGCACCGGCGCCGATGACGGTGTGGATCTCGTCGATGAACAGGATCGCGTCGGGCAGCTTCTCCAGCTCTCCAACGACCGACTTCAACCGCTCCTCAAAGTCGCCCCGATACCGGGTGCCGGCAAGCAGCGCGCCCATGTCGAGGGCGTAGATCACCGCGCCACGAAGCACATCGGGAACGTCGCCCTCGATGATCTTGCGCGCCAGCCCTTCGGCGATTGCGGTTTTGCCCACCCCCGGATCGCCGACGTACAGCGGGTTGTTCTTGGATCGCCGGCACAGGATCTGAACCGTCCGGTCGACCTCCGCCATCCGGCCGATCAGTGGATCGACCTTCCCTGCGCGCGCCTTGTCATTGAGGTTGATGCAGAATCCGGTCGGCTCCCTCGTTTCGGGCGGTGCATCGCCCTTGCCGACGCCGTGGCTGATGTAGGTGACGGCATCGAGCCGGCTCATGTCCTGCTGCTGCAGGAAATAGACCGCATAGCTCTCCCGCTCCGAGAAGAGCGCGACCAGCACGTTGGCGCCAGTGACTTCCTCGCGGCCAGACGATTGGACGTGCAGGATTGCGCGTTGAACGACCCGCTGGAACCCACTGGTTGGCGCGGGGTCGGTGCTCGCGTCGGCAACCAGGGCGCCCAACTCCTGATCGAGATAGTGCTTCACCGTGCTTCGAAGCTCGTCGCGATCGACCCCGCAAGCCGTCATCACCTTGGAGGCATGAATATCGTCAACTAGGGCGACGAGCAGATGCTCGAGCGTCGCATATTCGTGCCGCCGCCGGCTCGCTTCACTCAGGGCGTTGTGGAGGGTCTGTTCTAGTTCACGGGCGAAACTGGGCATTGCTACTCCTGTTCCGGCACATCGAAGCGCCGAACTCTCACGATCATATGTTGGGGGCAGCGAAGCCGTTTCAACCCGGCCTCAGGCGAAGTTGTCGGCTTAGCGCTTGAACAGCGCATCGGCGGCTGATCGATGTTTGACAGCATCGGCAAGATGGAGTTCGACCCGCGCGATCTCCTGACGCAGCAGCTCGATCCTGGAGTGAAGCTCGTCCACCGAAAGAGGCGTCAGATCCTGCCGCCCCAGCTCCACGAGTGGATCCCCAGGTTTGCTGGGGAAGAGATCGTCGATGTCCATCGCCTGCTCAGCGTTGACCCGCCGGAGCGGCCTGTCAATAAGCTTTCGGACCAGCGGATCGGGGTGACAGGCGTGGCGATCAATCTTCCCACACAGATGCGGGCTGTCGAGATTACGCAGCCGGGCGGCCCGGAGGTACTCGTAATCGGCGAACGGCCAGTGCCTAAACCCGGCGCCGGTGAGGTCCTCATTCGAGTCGTGGCTGCAGGGGTCAATCGACCGGATGTGCTGCAACGGCGCGGCTTCTACCCGCCTCCACCCGGAGCCTCGGACATTCCAGGCCTTGAGATCGCCGGCCAGGTGGTCGCTGCAGGGCCGGGCGGCGAGTCATTGATCGGCAAGACCGCGTGTGCGCTCGTGGCTGGCGGAGGATATGCCGAATATTGCTTGGCGCCAGCCGGAACCTGCCTGATCGTCCCGCCTGTGCTTCGGCCGGTCGAGGCGGCAGCGCTGCCCGAAACCCTTTTCACGGTCTGGATCAATCTGTTCGAGCGCGGCTTTGCCGACGCTGGCGACAAGGTGCTCGTCCATGGCGGCACGAGCGGGATCGGAACAATGGCCATCCTGCTGGGCAAGCTGTTCGACCTCGAGATAATCGTGACCTGCGGATCGGACGCCAAATGCACGCGCGCGGTGGAACTCGGTGCGGCTCACGCGATCAATTACCGCGACCGCGACTTCGTTTCCGAGGTTCGGCACTATACCGGCGGGGCAGGCGTGTCGGTCGTGCTCGATATGGTCGGCGGCGATTATCTTGCGCGCAATCTGGCATGCCTTGCCGATGAGGGCCGCCACATCTCCATCGCGACGCAGCGGGGCTCCAAGGCCGAGGTCTCGGTGGCCGAGATCATGGTCCGCCGACTGATGCTGACAGGTTCGACGCTTCGGCCTCGTTCGGTTCAGTTCAAGACCATGGTCGCCGATGAGCTTGCCCGCACCGTTTGGCCTTATGTCGAGGGCGGACGGATGAAGCCGGTGATCGACCGGGTGTATCCTCTCGATCAGGCTGCGGCTGCGCATGCGCGGATGGAGTCCGGTGCGCATGTCGGCAAGATCGTCCTAGAAGTGGCCTGATCGCTCCTCCAGCGGCATCGAGTCAGTCTCTTGCTGTTTGTGAGAGCTCAGATTAGATCGGCACCAGCTTTGGCCGCTCCGGGACGGGGCGGCCCTTTTCATTTCTGGAGATTATCGTGGCTCAGCCCCTGATGCCCCATGCCACCGCTTCCTGGCTGGTCGACAATTCATCGCTTAGCTTTGAGCAGATCGCCGAATTTTGCGGGCTCCACATCCTGGAGGTTCAGGCCATTGCCGATGACACGGCCGCGACGAAGCTCACTGGACGCGATCCGATCCGCTCAGGTGAATTGACTCATGAAGAAATCGAGAAGGGTCAGGCCGATCCCGAGTATCGGCTGAAGATGTTCAAGGAGCCTGATCCGGTGCGGCGGACCAAGGGGCCCCGCTACACTCCGGTTTCCAAGCGGCAGGACAAGCCCGACGGCATCGCCTGGATCATCCGCAATCACCCGGAGGTCAGCGACGGCCAGATCAGCAAGCTGATCGGCACCACTCGCACCACCATCGCCGCGATCCGCGACCGCACTCACTGGAACATGGCCAACATTCAGCCGAAAGATCCGGTTACGCTTGGCCTGACCACCCAGCGCGAGCTTGATGCCGCCGTGTCGAAGGCTGTGAAGGCTGCCGGCTCAGCCGCC
>CBFGZJ010000212.1:0-3689 GCA_965653215.1 uncultured Sphingomonas sp.
AGCAAGTCGTCAGCGATCCGCCCTGGGCGGCGATGGCCGTGCGGCTGGTGCGAAGCTTATAACGTTCGCGGGAGGTTCGGGAGGCTGGTGGGCGCTGACGGGCTCGAACCGCCGACCGCTTCGGTGTAAACGAAGAGCTCTACCAACTGAGCTAAGCGCCCCTGCGGGGATAGCGGCTAGTGCCATGCGCGGTTTCGCGCGGCAAGTCGCCAGTGCTCGCTCCCCCCATGTTGCTCCTCCCAATCGAGCCGCTAAGAGAAGCGCCATGGAAGCGTCCCCGAAGCTGCTCTTGCGCCGCCGCTTCCTGCCAATTTTCGTCACCCAGTTTCTCGGCGCGTTCAACGACAATCTGTTCCGGACGGCGATGGTCATGCTGGTCATCTACGGCATCTATCGCGACGCGGCGCAGGAGGCGGCATTCAGCGCGATCGCGGGCGGCCTGTTCATCCTGCCATTCTTCCTGCTGTCGGCGCTGGCCGGGCAGCTGGCAGATGCGCGGGACAAGGCGAAGATCGTGCGGATCGTTAAAACCGCCGAGATCTTGATCATGGTCGTGGGTGCAGCGGGCCTGATCTGGCACAATGTCCCGCTGCTGCTGCTCGCGCTGACTGCAATGGGCGTTCACTCGACGTTCTTCGGGCCTATCAAATATGCGATCCTGCCGCAGCACCTGCACCCAGACGAAGTGCTTGGCGGGACCGGGCTGGTCGAAGCTGGCACCTATATCGGCATCCTCGGCGGGACGATCCTCGGCGGTCTGCTGGTGATGCGCGACGCGGGGGGCGGTTTTCATGCGGAGTGGGCGGCTGCGGCGGTGCTGATCGTTGCGCTCATCGGCCGTCTTGCGGGCGGCTTCGTCCCCCCTGCCCCGCCTGCGCCGGAGCCCGATGTTCCAGATGAATATCCGCGCCGCGGGCTCGACTGGCATATCGTACGCGCGTCATTCACGCTGGTACGCGCGACCATGCACATCCCGCGCCTGTTCCTCGCCATTCTTGCGATCAGCTTCTTTTGGGCGATGGGCGCCGTCCTCGCCGCTCAGTTCCCGCCGCTAGTCAAGAATGTGTTCGGGGCCGATCAGGGCGTCGCCACCTTGTTCCTGGCGATCTTCTCGGTCGGCGTGGCGGTCGGCTCGATCGCGATCAACCGGCTCCTCAAGGGTACAGTGGCGGCACGCTTCGCGCCTGCTGCGGCACTGGCGATGGGCTTCTTCGTGCTCCTGCTTTACTTCCTTGCGGATGGCTGGCCCCGGTCCGATCACCTGGTGCCGCTCGGTGACTTCCTCGGTCAGGAGAACGCCTGGGCCGTGCTTGCAGTGCTGTTCGGGGTTGCTGTTTCAGGCGGCATGTTCGTCGTGCCGCTCTATGCCTTTCTGACGACCACCGTCCCACAGGCGGAGACGGCGCGCACGGTTGCGGCCAACAACATCGTCAATTCGGGCTTGATGGTGGCGGCGACGCTGGTGCTGACAGCCGCCGTTGCAGCCGGAGTTTCTGTGACCGACAGCCTGTTCATCGTTGCCATTTCGAGCATCATCGCCGCCTGGCTTGGCTGGCGGCTGCACAAGGCCTGCGACTGACGATCAGCCGATAAAGATCGACACGAACAGGAAGCCGCCGGCGAAGGTCGTCAAGAACAGTCGTAGGTCAGCCGAGTTGGTCTCAACAGACCGGTGCCAGCCGCCCACCTCACTGCGAACCCGGCGAACAAATGCGCTGGGGTAGAGGGCGGGTTGAGGCACAGTCGAACGCATGGCCAATCCTTAACGCGATTTTTACCATCGCGCCAACTGACCTGGGACGTTCGTAGTTCCCCGGTGTTTCTTTTTGGAATGCCCTAGCCTGCCGCTTGCTGCGGGAGCAGATCCACAAGCGTGCCGGCGCGGCCAGCAAGCAGCTCGCCGGCCTCGTCCGCGCTCATTGGCTTGCCGAAATACCAGCCCTGACCGATGTCGCAGCCATAGGCGAGCAGCGCCGCGTGAGTCGCCGCGTCTTCAATGCCTTCGACTGTCACCGGGATGTCGATCGCCGATGCGAGGGTCGTGACTGCGCGAATGATCGCTGCGCTCTGCCGGTCGCGGTGAATGGTGGACACGAAGTTGCGATCGATCTTGATCATATCAAACGGCAGCGACCGCAGATGCGCGAGCGACGAGAAGCCGGTGCCGAAATCGTCGAGCGCGAGCCTGATCCCCTGGTTTTTCAGACTGCCGGCAATCGACCGGGCCAGTTCAAGATCGGTGAACAGGGAGCTTTCCGTGATTTCGATCATGAGCCTGTGAGCAGGGAACCCGGTCTCCGTCAGCATCCGCACCAGTTTCTCGGCCAACCAGCTATCGGCCAGTTGCGTCGGCGAGATATTGACGGAAATCTTGATCTGCGGGTCCCAACTCGCGCTTTGCAGCAGCGCCGCCTGAATGATCCGCTCCGACAGTTCGCCGATCAGCCCGGTTTCCTCCGCGATGGGGATGAACACGTCCGGCCCGATCTTTCCCCGGGAAGGATGCTGCCAGCGCGCAAGCACCTCGAAGCCGATGACCGCGCCGGTCCTGAGATCGACCTGCGGCTCAAAAAAGGGAACGAATTGTTCGTGAGCAAGGCCAAGCCGGATGCCCTGTTCGATCTCGCTTCGGGCAATCAGCGCGTTTTCCATTCCCTTGTCGAACCAGATCGGCCGGCTGGAAAGGCTGCTTTTGGCGTGGTCCAGCGCAATGTCGGCGCGCCGTAACAGATCAGCCACCCCGCACTCAGACGCGTTTTGCTCGGCGATGCCGGCATAGGCTCCGACCTGAAGCAGCTTGGAATCGACGTCGAACGGGCGGCTGATGAACAGCAGCAAGGTTCGGCACAGCTCTTCCGCCGACCGGCTTCGCGCGGAGGCCGACGACAAGGCAATTGCAAACTCGTCGTTGCTGACGCGTCCGGCGACCGCTGCGCTGGGCAGCGCATCTCGAATCGATCTTGCGATCAGGCTCAGCAGGCGCTCGCTTGCCTCGTGTCCGTGGCGGTCGTTGATGGCTTTGAACCGGTGCATCTGGACCGACAGAATGACTAGCTGGTCACCATCGGCCATCGCCTTGGTCCGCAGCTGCTCGGCGGCGTCGGCGAAGCCCTTGCGGTTGAGAAGACCGCTGAGCGGATCGGTCGAGGTCAGCAGGGCCGCCTGGCGCTCCCCTTCTGCGCGTAGATCACGTTCATGCTGCAGGTCGACATAACGACGCCAGCCGAACTGGATCAGGGCAAGGTTGAGGGCAAGGGCGATCCCTTGGATTTCAAGCCAATCGCCGAATTGATCAGTCGAGCCGACACTCAGCTCCCGGAAGAACAGCGTTCCGTTGAGGATCAGCAACAGCACCGCGGCGACGAGCAAGGTTAACGCAAGCACGTCTCGACGTGGGCCGTCGACCGAGCCGGCAAGCGCAGAAATGCCGCGATCAGATATGGTCAGGGTCGCGCTCACCCGGCCGAAGGTAGCTTCAATGGTTTAACGATTTATCCACAGGCCGGCTGCGTGACGTCGCTGGCATCGGGGATGAGGTCCGACCTAGACTTGCAGCCGACCAGCGGGCAACGTCGCGCAGCGATCGCATTCACGTTGCATCGATCGCTGTTCTGGAGAGTGCGCAGTTGGGGGACCGGAGCACAGCCGCCGCGACAAAGCCGGTAGGACGGCCGCGACGGCTCAGCATC
>CBFGZJ010000213.1:0-3665 GCA_965653215.1 uncultured Sphingomonas sp.
GCGCTCGGTGCACGGCGTGCGCGGCTCGTCGGGCAGCCGCTCGACCTCGATTTCATCGGAGAAGAGCTCGCCAAGACTCTGGACCAACGTCCAAAATCTCTCGCGGAGACCCGCTTCGCGATCGAACTCGGCCGGTGGCTCGTCGGGGAGGCGGGGGTCTATTTGACCTCGATCGTCGATCGCAAGCAGAGCCGGGGCCGCACCTTCCTCGTGACCGATGGCGGGCTCCACCACCAATTGGCGGCGAGCGGCAATTTCGGGCAACTGCTGCGGCGCAATTATCCGGTCGCAGTCGCTGACCGCTTCGGCGCACAGTCAGAGGAAGAGGTCAGCATCGTCGGCTGCCTGTGCACCCCGCTCGACCTGCTCGCCGACGATGTTGCGCTTCCACGCGCGGACGTCGGCGACGTCGTCGCGCTGTTCTGCGCGGGGGCTTATGGCCTGACCGCCAGCCCGCAGGCGTTCCTGAGCCAGCCGAGAGCCCGCGAGCTGTTGATCTAAGGGTAGGCCGCCCGCGTGAAGTAGAGGCCCTCGGACGGCGCGTTGAGCCCGAGCGCCGCGCGGTCCTTCGCTTCCAACGCCTTGCGGATATCCTCGGGCTGCCACTGGCCGCGCCCGACCAGAGCCAGACAACCAACCATCGACCGGACCTGGTGATGAAGAAAACTGCGGGCCGAGGCTCGGATCAGGATCTCCTCACCCTGACGCTCCACCTCGAGCCGGTCGAGCGTCTTCACCGGGCTGTCGGACTGGCAATGCACCGATCGGAAGGTGGTGAAGTCATGACGTCCAACCAGGTGAGCCGCGCCTTCCTGCATCGCTTCGACCGATAGCTGCGGGCCAATTCGCCACGCGCGGCCTCGCTCGAGCGTGAGCGGCGCCCGGCGGTTGGCGATGCGATAGAGATATTCCCGGCCAGTGCAGGAAAAGCGCGCGTGCCAATCGTCGGCAACGGGCTGGGCGTCGAGCACCGCGATCGGATTGGGACGAAGCAGTGCGTTGAGCCCCTCCTTCAGCCGGTGCGGCGACAGGTGTTTCGCGATGTCCGCGTGGACTGGCATTGCCAGCGCATGCACCCCGGCATCGGTCCGGCCTGCGGCATGGACTGTGACTGTTTCTCCGGTCATCCGGTGAATGGCCTGCTCCACGGCGGCCTGAACCGACGGGCCATGGTCCTGCCGCTGCCACCCCATGAACGGGCTTCCGTCCCACTCGAGGATCAGCTTCCACCGAGTCATTCGAGGATCGTGCCGCAAGGAACTGAAAAGCCGCGCAAAAGGTCGGAGGGCGACATCGCGGCTCGGCCCGCGCGCTGAACCATCAGCGGCCGAATTGCGCCACTACCGCAGGCGACGGTCAACTGGTCGTCGAGCACCTCTCCGGGGCGGCCGTATTGCGCCACGATCTCTGCCGCCAGCAGCCTCACCCGCTCGCCGGCCACCTCAAACCATGCACCCGGAGCGGGGGCAAAGGCGCGAACCTGGCGCTCAACCTGCAGGGCCGGGGTCGACCAGTCGATCCGCGCCTCGGCCTTGGTGATCTTGGCGGCGTAGGTGACGCCTTCTTCCGGTTGCGGCACCGGCCGATGCGCAGCTTGATCGTGAAGATAGTCGACCGTCATCTGCGCGCCAAATTGCGCAAGTTCTTCCGTGAGTTGTCTCGAGTTTTTGCGATCGATCGGAACCTCACGGCACATCAGCATCGGCCCGGTATCGAGCCCCACTTCCATCTGCATCAGTGTGATTCCGGTCACCGCGTCGCCCGCCAGGATCGCGCGCTGGATCGGCGCCGCCCCCCGCCAGCGCGGAAGCAGCGATGCGTGAACATTGATGCATCCGAACGGTGGTGCTTCCAGGATCAGGCGCGGAAGGAGCAGGCCGTAGGCGGCAACCACCGCAATGTCCGACCGCAGCGAGGCGAACTGCTCCTGTTCGGCGAAATCCTTGAGACTGGTCGGATGGTGAACGGCGATGCCGAGCTGCTCTGCGCGTCGTTGGATAGCGGTCGGCTGCAGCGATTTTCCCCGTCCGGCGGCGCGCGGTGGCTGACAATAGGCGGCGATGACGTCATGGCCCGCCGTGACCAGAGCTTCTAACGTCGGAACGGCAAAGGCCGGACTGCCCATGAAGATGATCCGCATGGCCGCGCTATGGCGGAGACTCCCGGAAATTCCTATCTGGGCGCATGGCCTCTCAGGAAATCGAAACTCTTGCCAATGCGCTCGCCCGCCTGCCGGGGCTTGGCCCGCGATCCGCGCGCCGGGCGGTGCTCCACCTGATGAAGAAGCGTGAAAGCGCGCTCGATCCGCTCCTTTCCGCCCTGAAGACGGTGCGGGAGCGATTATCGACCTGCTCAATTTGCGGGAATGTCGACACCGCCGATCCATGCGGAGTGTGCACCGATCCGCGGCGTGACTCGCGCAGCCTGTGCGTGGTCGAGGAAGTCAGCGATCTGTGGGCGCTCGACCGCTCACGGCTATTTCCAGGCCGATTCCATGTGCTTGGCGGGCGTCTGTCGGCGCTCGAGGGCGTCCGGCCGGAAGATCTCGCGATCGACACTTTGGTCCGGCGGGTGGCCGCGGGTGGGATCGACGAAATCGTGCTGGCAATGAACGCCACGCTGGAGGGTCAGACCACCGCCCATTACCTTGCCGAGCGGCTTGAGAAATTTCCGGTTCGGCTGACCCAGCTGGCGCATGGGCTGCCAGTCGGGGGCGAGCTAGATTATCTTGACGAAGGCACGCTCGCGCAGGCGTTGCGGGCACGCCGGCCGCTTGCTTGAACGAATTGAGAACACGCCCTAAATCGCCCGGATGGCAATTCTTCGAATCCTTGAGACCCCCGATCCGGTCCTGCGCCAGAAATCGATTCCGGTGGAAGGCGTGGACGATGAATTGCGGGTGCTGATCAAGGACATGTTCGAGACGATGTACGACGCGCCGGGGATCGGCCTTGCCGCGGTCCAGGTCGGCGTGCCCAAGCGGCTGCTGGTCATGGATCTGCACGAACCGGAAGAAGAGGACGGCGAGCCGGTCAAGCAGCCGCGCGTGTTCATCAATCCGGAGATCCTGCAAACCTCGGATCATGAAGTGCCCTATAATGAGGGCTGCCTGTCGGTGCCGGATCAATATGCGGAGATCATGCGCCCCGACCGGGTTCGCGCCCGGTGGATGGATGAGCATGGTCAGACTCATGAGGAGGATTTGGACGGGCTGCTCGCGGTCTGCCTGCAGCATGAGATCGACCATCTCGAAGGCGTGCTGTTCATCGACCATCTGTCGCGGCTGAAGCGCGACATGGTGCTGAAGAAGCTGGCCAAGACCCGCAAGGAGCGGGCGCTCCGGGCCGCTTAGGCGGCGAGGCTGGCCGCGGCGTTGGTGCAGTCCGCGGCGCATTCCCGGCAGATCTGGGCGCATAAGCGGCAATGATCATGATCGTGGTGCTCGCATTCGGCGGCGCAGCTCTCGCACATGCGTGCGCACAGTTCGAGCAGTTCGCGCAGCATCGGCTGATCGTCGCCAGTACGGCGCAATCCTAGCCGAGCAGCCGCTTCGCAAATGTCCGAACAGTCGAGGCACAGCCGGATGCATTGCGTCATGTCTATCCGCTCGGCCATGCAGGCATCGGCACAGGACAGGCACATCTTGGCGCAATACATCAGGTGAT
>CBFGZJ010000214.1:0-3647 GCA_965653215.1 uncultured Sphingomonas sp.
TTTATCAGTTTCATCATCTGCTGCCCGATTTCACCGCGCGCGAAAATGTGATGCTGCCGCAGCTGATCCGCGACGTCGCGCCCGAGGCAGCGTGGGAGCGGGCGGACCACCTGCTTGGTGCTCTTGGCCTTGCGGCGCGGCTTGATCATCGTCCATCCAAGCTGTCCGGCGGAGAGCAGCAGCGGGTCGCGGTCGCGCGCGCCTTGGCCAACCGGCCCCCGCTGGTGCTTGCCGACGAGCCCACCGGCAATCTCGACGAGGCCACCGCCGACGTGGTGTTCGCCGAGTTCCTGCAGCTGGTTCGCGGGGAAGGCAGTGCGGCGCTCGTCGCGACCCATAATGAGCGCATCGCCGCCAAGATGGACCGGGTCCTACGGCTTCACGAGGGAAGGCTCGAATGAGCGAGTGGGACCGGATACCGACCTTGGCCGGGCGCTATGTGACGCTCCGTCCGTTGCTGCCGGAAGACGTGGATGCGCTGGTCGTCGCGGTGGCTCCAATCGCCGGCCAGTTTACCACCGCCGTACCAGCGAGTGTAGACGACCCGTGGTTCGACCGGGTCTGGCGTGAGCAAGAGGCGGGACGAACGATGGCCTTTGCGGTGCTTGATTCCGGTGGCTCAATCGTCGGGTCAACCCGTTTCATGAGGATAGCAGCTGCACATCGCCGTCTTGAAATTGGCGGAACAATCTATGCGCCCCGAGTGCAGCGTACAGGCTTGAATACCGAGGCTAAGCGTCTGTTGCTGAGCCATGCCTTTGAAACTCTTAACGCGTTCGTGGTTCAGCTGAGGACCGACTGGCTCAACCGGCGGTCGCGTAGGGCAATTGAGCGGCTCGGAGCCAAGCTTGATGGCGTTCTGCGGGGTCACTTGATCATGGCGGACGGACACGTCCGGGACTCGGCAGTCTATTCGATCACGGCGCCTGAGTGGCCAGGGGTTCGCGCGAATCTCGATGACTTGATGGGGCGGTACGAAGGATATCCGCGATGACGGCCATTCACGAATTTGGAGTCGCCGCTCCCGACGGCACCCACACCGACCTAGCCCCGCATCGCGGAAAGGTGCTGCTGATCGTCAATGTTGCGTCGAAGTGCGGATTCACGCCGCAGTATGAGGGGCTGGAGCAGCTGCAGCGCAAATATGGGGAGCGGGCCTTCTCCGTCCTTGGCTTTCCCTGCAACCAGTTCGGCAGCCAGGAACCTGGCAACGCGGAGGAAATCGCCAGTTTCTGCAAGCTGACCTATGACGTCAGCTTCCCGATCTTCGGCAAGATTGACGTCAACGGCCCGAACGCGGCGCCCGTCTATCGCCACCTCAAGAGCGAGGCGCCCGGACTATTCGGGACGGAGGCGATCAAGTGGAACTTCACCAAGTTCCTCGTCGACCGGGCCGGCAAGGTCGTCAAACGCTATGCGCCTCAGGCAAAGCCGGCGGACATCGCGCGGGACATCGAAGCGTTGCTCGATTAAACTGTGGATTATGAGGGCAGCCGCCTAGCGGTTGTGCGTCCCACACTGCATAATTCCGCGATGGCAGCGCCGTTCATTCCCCTCCGGGTCTTCTCCTCCTTCACCATGCTGGAAGGGGCGATCGAGCCGAAGGCGCTTGCCAAACATGCCAAGAGGCTTGGATTTCCCGCAGTTGCGCTCACCGACCGTAACGGGCTCTATGCGGCGATGGCCTTTAGCGAGGCCTGCATTGCCGAGGGCATTCAGCCGGTGATCGGCGCGACACTCGCGGTCGCACGCCCTTCAAATATCCCGGGGGGTGGAACCGATTGGCTGGTGCTGCTTGCCCAGGATGAGGAGGGCTACGCCAATCTTTGCCGGCTTGTTTCCTCCGCGCACATGGACCGGGCCGATGGTGGCGACACCCAGGTCGGGGTCGAGGATTTGCAGCGCGGGAGCGCGGGCCTGATCGCCCTGACGGCGGGCGCCGAGGGCGCAATCGCCAGGCTGCTCGCGGACGGCCAGTCGGACTCGGCGCGAAGCTACGCCGAGCAGCTGAAGGACATCTTTCCGAACCGCCTCTATGTCGAGATCTCCCGCCGCGGCAACGCGGTCGAAGATCAGTCGGAGAACGCTCTGATTGAACTCGCCTACGCGCTTGATCTGCCGCTGGTTGCAACCAATCCCGCGAGCTACGCGGAGCCAGAATTCCATGCCGCTCATGACGCCATGCTGTGCATCGCGCAGTCGGCTTACATCGAGAGCAGCGACCGTATCTCGTCTTCATCCGAGGCCTGGCTCAAGCCGCCGGCCGACATGGCAGTATTGTTCGAGGACGTCCCGGAAGCGATCGCCAATACGTCCGTCATCGCCCGGCGCTGCGCCGTCGCGGCGCCCAAGCGTAATCCGATCCTGCCGCGTCTTGGCGATGATGAGGACCAGCAATTGCGCCGTGATGCGTCAGCAGGCCTCGAAGCTCGGCTGGCCAAACTCGGTCTGACCGAGAGTGACTCGAAGGTCCTCACCTATCGTGCGCGACTCGATTTCGAACTCGACGTCATCATCCGCATGGGCTTTGCCGGCTACTTCCTGATCGTCGCCGACTTCATCAAATGGGCAAAGGCCAACGACATCCCGGTTGGCCCTGGCCGCGGTTCGGGCGCGGGTTCGCTCGTAGCCTGGGCGTTGACCATCACCGACCTCGATCCAATCGCTCTCGACCTGCTGTTCGAACGCTTCCTCAATCCGGAACGCGTGTCGATGCCCGACTTCGACATCGATTTCTGCGAAACCCACCGGGACAAGGTTATTCAGTACGTCCAGGAGAAATATGGGCGCGACCGCGTCGCCCAGATCATCACCTTCGGGCGGCTGAAGGCGCGCGCGGTTCTCAAGGACACGGGTCGTGTCCTTCAGATGAGCTATGGCCAGGTCGACCGGCTCGCCAAGCTGGTTCCCAACCATCCGACCGACCCCTGGACTCTCGACCGCTCGCTTAACGGGGTCAGCGAGCTCGCGTCGGAGTATAAAAACGACGCCGACGTCAAACGGCTGTTTGATCTCGCGATGAAGCTCGAAGGCTTGCCGCGCCACAGTTCCACCCACGCGGCGGGTGTGGTGATCGGTGATCGCCCGCTGCAGGAGCTGGTCCCGCTTCACCGCGATGCGCGCTCGGATATGCCGGTCACCCAATTCGACATGAAATATGTCGAGGCTGCCGGGCTGGTGAAGTTCGATTTCCTCGGATTGAAAACGCTGTCGGTCCTGCGCGAAGGGCAGCGCCTGCTGGCGGAGCGCGGTGTCGAGGTCGACTATGCGACGCTCGGCTGGGACGATCCGGCGGTCTACGCCCTGCTCCAGCGCGGCGACACGGTCGGCGTGTTCCAGCTCGAATCCGAAGGAATGCGGCGCACGCTGGCCGCGGTCCGCCCGACCAGCTTCGGTGACATCATTGCGCTGGTGTCGCTATATCGGCCCGGCCCGATGGACAATATTCCGCTGTTCGGTGACCGCAAGAACGGACGGGTGCCGATCGCCTATCCTCACCCGATGCTCGAAGGGGTGCTGAAGGAAACCTACGGCATCTTCGTCTATCAGGAACAGGTGATGCAGGCGGCGCAGGTGCTCGCCGGCTACAGCCTCGGCGAGGCGGATCTTCTGCGCCGCGCGATGGGCAAGAAGATCCAGTCCGAGAT
>CBFGZJ010000215.1:0-3618 GCA_965653215.1 uncultured Sphingomonas sp.
TGCGCAAATCGGATCGCAATGCCGCGGCCGATTCCATCCGCCGCTCCGGTAATCAGCGCCGCTCGCCCAGCAAGTCTTTTCCCTGTGCTCACGCGCTGCTCTCCTACAGTCTGGTGGTATTCACCGATGGTTTAAGTTGATGATGACGGTTGTCAACAAACCACCGTTATGGTTCATCGCTCAGCCGCCTGATGCTTTCCGGCAAGAAACGCGGACAAGGGGAAGGATGTACGCCGATGAGTCAGAATAAGGTTCAACCACCGGTGGCGCTGGTCACCGGCGCGACGCGAGGGATCGGCCGTGCAATCGCGATCGCGCTCGGTCGCGCGGGCTTCGCGGTCGCCGTGACTGGGCGCACCATGACGGAAGGTGCAGGCCGTATGGAGAGCATGGGTAACGTGCCGGTTCCGGGCAGCGTCGCGTCGACCGTGGAAGCGATAACGGCAGCGGGTGGTCAGGCGATGGGCGCCCGGATCGATGTGCTTGATCGCGCATCCATTGATTCAGGCGTCGCGGCGGTGCTCGACCGCTGGGGACGGATCGACGTGCTGGTGAACAATGCCATCTACCAGGGGCCAGTCATCCTGCAGCCCGTGATGGACGTCGCATTGGAAGACGCCGAACGCGCCATCACGGGTACTTTCTTGAACCAGTTTCACCTGAGCAAGACTGTGCTCAAGACGATGGTGGCGCAGGGATCAGGGCGAATGATCTTCGTGACCACCCTGTCATCCGCGGAGCCGGCGGCCAGAGCTCCCGGGGTTGGACTGTTCTACCTTGCGCCCAAGGCGGCATTCAATCGTATCCCGGATCACATCAATCAGGAGCATGGCAAGGACGGGATCAGCGCCTTTCTGATCGAACCACGCTTTACCCTGACAGACACGCTGCTCGCGGCCATGGGGCATGACGCGGTCAGCATCATCGGGCAGGGGGAACCGGCGCGCGAGCCCGAGGAAACGGCGCAAACCGTGGTTTGGCTGGCGAGCCATCCCGACGCCCCAAACCATGCCGGACCGGAGATGATTAACGCACCGGACTTTTTTGCCGAGCGGGGGATTGCCTCGCCGGACGCAGTGGCTGGAATCGAGCCCGTTGCGAATTGATGATCGCTCGATTGGTAAGGAGGAGACGCGCAGGGGTACCCCATCCGCCGATGAAGAGGTCTGGTTTGCGATCACCATCGAGGTCGCCCTGGGTCATGCTCCAGCTTCGACCGACGGTGAGACTGGGAATCATCTTGAGAGTCACATCGGCAAAGTTGCCACGGCCGTCATTTTGCCATGCACGCGCTTGCAGCGGGACAAAGCCGGGGACTTGGATCGCGCCGACAATGATGTCGGGAGCACTGTCATGGTTGAAGTCGATGACCGTGCCGCCCCAGCTGGAGAAGACATGTTTTGGAAGGCGCTGCGTCGCGTCGCGCCAATGACCCTTGCCGTCATTGATTAGCAGCCGGGTCTGCGGGTCCTTGTCCCAGCCATGGTTGTTGCTGGTGAGGTTGAAGTACAGGATGTCCGGTCTGCCGTCCTTGTTGGCGTCGAGCACATGAACTTCCCGCGTTTCCAGCGGAACCATGAGTTCGAGACGCTCTGACGCATCGGTGAAACGGCCGGCTCCGTCATTAATCAACAGCCGGTTTGGATGGCTCGGACTGGCGATCAGCATATCCAGGTCGCCGTCGCCGTCCATGTCTGCCAGTTGGACGCCTTCCGTCTGGTCATTGGTGTCGGGCAGGTTGGTCCTGCTCGCGTCCACAAAATGACCTGGGCTGTTTGGATCATTCAGCCATAGGAAGTTATGGGCTGGAAGCGGCTGCTTGCCTGGGCCCCGCTCCCTGGTGTTCCCGATAACAATGTCGGGTAAGCCATCACGGTTGACGTCACCCACCGCCAAACCGTTTCCCTGACTACCGCTGGGCAGCCGATCGCTAACGTTTCGGAAGCCGCCTCTACCGTCTCCCAGGAACAGCTGGTGAACCTCGTCTGCCTCGGCGACGAATATGACATCCATATTGCCGTCTTTGTCGAAGTCTGCCGCGCGCACATGCTCGTTGTCGTGCCGAGCAGTCCCGAACGCACCTTCGCGCCATGTAAAGCGTGCTTGTCCATCGTTGAGATACAAGCGGTTCGGGCCATATTCGACGGCCACTGCGATATCGAGATCGCCGTCCCGATCGACGTCGAGGAATGCCGCTTCGAGTGCGTGCAGCGTCGGGAATTGCGGCAGGTTCGTCGCGCTGACGTCAGTAAATTCCGCGGAAGGGCGCTCGATCACAGACATGTCCTGCGCATCGGCGTTGGCCGCCGCGCCGATCGCAAGACTGAAAAGCAGCACTGACGACGGCAGGCTTAGCTGGCGGGACCGCGCAAACAACCGAGTCATGACAATGGCAGTTGCAGTGCGATTCTTCATCCCGAGCATCCCAGTTGCTTTCGTCGATGATAGTCGGAAGACGCGGTCGATGACCACTGGTGCGAAATCAGATCTCGCTGACATTGTGCGGCCGCTTGATCTCTTTTCGGGTTGTGGGACGCTTAGGCCGGGGCGAGCTGAAGACCCGGCCGACAGGAACCAATGTGATGGACGTTGTTCCCGGGCTCGTGTTTTGAGCGAACGAGTCCGCATCTTCTGTCTGGAGCTGTGATGGTCAACCTTGCTGCCAACATATCCTTGATGTTCAACGAGCTCCCCTTCCTGGATCGCTTTGACGCGGCCGCCGACGCTGGCTTCCGCGCAGTGGAGTTCATGTTTCCCTATGCCTTCCCTGCCGACCTGATCGCCCAGCGTATTGAGAACACTGGCTTGGAGGTCGCTCTGTTCAACCTGCCGGCGGGCGACTGGGATTCCGGTGAACGCGGGATCGGGGCGCTTCCTGAGCGCATTGGCGAATGCCGCGCGGGAGTTGCTCGCGCGTTGGAATATGCGGGTGCGCTCGGATGCAGGAAGCTGCACCTGATGGCGGGGGTCGCTCCGCGCGATCCGGAGCACCGGGAAACGCTGATCGGAAATCTTCGATATGCCGCGGACTTGGTTTCCGACGAAGGCATCGAAATTTTGGTTGAGCCGATCAACACCAAGATCGATGTCCCAGGTTACTTTTACTCCGGCACGGAGGATGCGGTGGCAGTGCTTGAGGAGGCCGATCGGCCAAATCTGCGCCTGCAATATGATGTTTATCATATGCAAATCATGGAGGGCGATCTCGCCCGAAGCATCGAACGGCTGCTCCATCTCATCGGGCACATTCAGATTGCCGATAACCCGGGGCGCAATGAACCGGGCAGCGGTGAAATCAATTTTCCCTGGCTTCTCGATCGCATCGATGCACTCGGGTACACAGGGTGGGTCGGGTGTGAATACCGGCCGGCCGCAGAAACATTGCCCGGACTTGGCTGGGCAACTCCCTATCTCGCCAACTCGTCGGACACAGCGCAATGAAGATCGCCTTTATCGGATTGGGAATTATGGGCCGCCCGATGGCCGGGCACCTGCTGAGTGCCGGGCACGAACTGCGCATTGTCCGCCGTCCCTCCGGCGTTCCTCAGGAGTTTGCAGCTGGAGATGTGGCGATCTTCGACTCTCCCGCTGAAGCTGCTCTCGGCGCCGATTGCGTGA
>CBFGZJ010000216.1:0-3590 GCA_965653215.1 uncultured Sphingomonas sp.
GTGGCAGGAAGCGCGCGGGAGGCGGCTGACCGGCTCGAGGAAACCTATCGCGAGCGCATGGACAAGAGCCGGGCAGAGGCCGCGCGTCTCGCTGCGGAGGCAAAATCCGCTGCGGCTCGGGATACCGAGGCGAAAGTTGCGAAAGCCGATGCAGCGTTGAACACGAAGCTTGAAGCGGCGAGCGCTCGTATCGCCGAAGCGCGCCAGTCCGCAGTCGCCGAACTCGAGGCGGTTGCCGCCGAGGCGGTCCAGGCAATGGCGCAGCGGATCGCCGGGATCTCGATCGACGAAAAGGTCGGTGAAAGAGGAATTGGTCAATGGCTGAAGCCGCTCATCCCGCTGCGGTCGAGACGCACGCCGGGACCGAGGCTCACGGCGGAACGGCCCATGCTGCTCCGAACGTCGGCGGGTTCATCACCGCTCCGGTGGTGGTCGCGATTGCGATGGTCATCGTTCTGGCAATCCTCCTGTGGAAGCGGGTGCCAGGAGCGATCGGCCGGTCGCTCGACGCCAAGATTGATGCGATTCGCGATCAGCTCGCCGAGGCCGAGACGCTGCGCAAGGAAGCAGAAGCGCTGAAGGCGGAGTATGAGGCAAAGGCCAATGCCGCCGGGACCGATGCCGCCGCGATGATCGAGCGCGCCCGTCACGAAGCCGAACTGATCGTCGACAAGGCCAACAAGGATGCAGAGGCGCTTGTCGAGCGCCGCGGCCGGATGGCCGAGGAAAAGATCGCCGCCGAAGAGCGCGCCGCCATCGCTGCCCTGCGGTCCACGGCTGCTTCCGCGGCAACCCGCGCGGCCGCCAAGCTGATTGCTGAGCGCAATGATCCCGCCGCGGATTCCAAGATCATCGACCAGGCGATCGCCGGAATCACAAAGGGCGCCTAGGGCGATCATTCCTGCTTTGGCGCGCCGCGAATTTCCGCTAAGCGCCGCGCCATGCTTAGCGAAACGACCCTCACCGCGGAGAGCGGCTCCAACCTGTTTGCCGGACTTGAGCCGGTCGGCCCCGATCCATTGCTGGCGCTGATCGCGCTCGCCAACGCTGACAAGCGGCCGAACAAGATCGACGTCGGGGTCGGCGTCTATCGCGATGCCCAGGGCGGCACTCCGATTCCGCGCTCGGTAAAAGCGGCGGAGAAGATCCTGTGGGAGATGCAGGACACCAAGTCCTATCTCGGGAGCGCGGGCGACAAGCTCTACGCCGAGCTGCTTCGCCCGATCATCTTTGGTCCGCTGGCAAGCGACGAACGTATCGCCGGCCTGCAGACGCCCGGAGGTTGCGGCGCGCTGCGTCTTGGATTTCAGCTGGTCGCGAAGGCGAAGCCGGGAGCGCGGGTGCTGGTCGGCAACCCCACCTGGCCGAACCACCCGCCAGTGGCGAAGGCCTGCGGGCTCGAGATCGTCAACTACAGCTACTACGACAAGGCTTCGACCAGCATCCTGTTCGATCAGATGGTCGATGCGCTGAAATCGGCGCGCAGCGGTGATGTCGTGCTGCTTCACGGCTGCTGCCACAATCCGACCGGTGCCGATCTTGATTCCGATCAATGGGCTGAGGTGACACGGATTGTTGCTGAGCGGGGGCTGCTGCCGTTCGTTGACTTTGCGTACCAAGGTCTCGGGGACGGGCTTGAGGAAGATGCCGCGGGCATGCGCCAAGTCGTCGAGGCCGCGGACGAAGCGCTGATCGCGCATAGCTGCGACAAGAGCTTCGGCGTGTATCGCGACCGTGTCGGGTCGCTGTTCGTCAAGACGGGCAGCAAGCAGGCAACTGACACGGCGTTCGCTCATCTGATGCAGCAGACCCGTGAAGCCTGGTCGATGCCACCGGATCACGGCGGCGCGGTGGTCCGGATCGTGCTTGAGGACCCAGCGCTCCGTGCCGACTGGCTGGTCGAGCTTGATGCCATGCGTGGGCGCATCCGCCATCTGCGCGATCAGCTCGCAGCGATTGATCCGCGCCTGGCCTACATCGCCAGGCAGCACGGCATGTTCTCGATGCTGCCGATTACCCCGGCGCAGGTCGCGCAGCTGCGGGAAACGCACGCCATCTACATGGCCGACAGCGGACGCTTCAACATCTGCGGCCTGGCCGACCATGAGGTCGCCGGCTTCGGTGAGGCCGTTCTCAGCGTGATGGGGTAACTCCTTCGAGACGGGCCTTCGGTACGCTCCTTCGGAGCTACTCAGTCCCTCCTCAGGATGAGCGTTCAAAAATGTTCCGTTCATCCTGAGGAGCCGCTGAGCGAAGTCGAAGCGGCGTCTCGAAGGACGATCAGGCCGCTTGTGCGCCCTTCTTTCCGGCGCGGAATGCCAGGACCGCCTGCGCATTCATGACCGCATCAAGATATGCGGCGACATAGCCCGGAACGATATCGCGGGTGCTGGCGCGACCCGCGAAGGTCTCGCCGTTGACCGAAACCTTGGCCTCGACATGGACGGTTGCCCGCTGATCCTCGGGTGATGATTCTTCGGTTGAATCGGCCGCGACATATTGCATGTCGAGGTCCTCCACCCGGGCATCCAGGCCGACGATGTGGCTGACGGCCTTGAACGCAGCGTCGAGTCCGCCCGGCGCGGAGGCAGTTTCGGTCACCCTGCCGCGCGTGCCATGCTCGAGCTCCACCCGCGCAACTGACGAACCGCCGTTGCTGGTTGGCGCATGGATGTCGACATTGACGAAGGTCCAGACCTTGTCGGTTTCGCCATGTTCGATCGAGGACAACAACGCGGCAAGCCGCGCCGTATCGACGATGCCGATCTGATCTGCGAGCGCCTTGAACGCGACAAAGGCCTCGTCCAGCTTGTCACCTTCGAGCACATGGCCCAGCGCCTTGGCCCGCGCGACCAGCGCATGGCGGCCGCTATGCTTGCCCAGCACGATCCCGTCGATCGTCAGCCCAATGTCTTCCGGCTTCATGATCTCATAGGTCTCGCGGTTCATCAGCATGCCATGCTGATGGATGCCGGACTCATGGGCAAAGGCATTGGCGCCGACGATCGACTTGTTGCGCGGCGGGTGGACGTTGGTGACTTGCGACAGGGCACGGCTGGCCGCCATGATCTTGGTCGTGTCGATGTTGGTCGTAACGCCATAGGTGTCGGCGCGAGTGCGGAGCGCCATCACCGCTTCCTCCAGCGCGCAATTGCCGGCCCGCTCACCGATGCCGTTGAGCGCACATTCGATCTGGCGCGCACCGGCGCGGACCGCGGCCAGCGAATTGGCGACGGCCATGCCCAGATCATCATGGCAATGGGCCGAGAAGATGACGTCCGGTCCACGCGCGACATTCTCGACGAGGAAGCGGAACAGGTCGTAGATTTCTTCAGGCGTGGTGTAGCCGACCGTGTCCGGAACATTGAGCGTGGTCGCTCCCGCCTCGACCGCGACGGACAGAGCCTCGATCAGGAAGTCACGCTCGGTGCGGATTGCGTCCTCAGCGGAGAACTCGACATCATCAGTAAATTCGCGCGCATAGGATACCGCGTCGCGAATGGCGCCGAGCACGCCCTGCGTACCCATGCGCAGCTTATATTCGCGGTGGATCGGGCTGGTCCCGATGAAGGTGTGGATCCGCCGCTTGG
>CBFGZJ010000217.1:0-3579 GCA_965653215.1 uncultured Sphingomonas sp.
CGCACGGCGCCCCGCTGACCGACATTCCCGAGTTCCGGCCGGTCAATTACGTCGATGAGCTGGCCCTGGCCAAGTGGAAGAAGCTCGGCCTCGACTACACACTCGCCGATACGCAGCCGCCCGCGCCGGCTTTGGTGGCACGGCGATCGAAGCCTTGGGAGAGGGTGCGGGAGCAGCTCGGGCGGCCGTGCGTTTGCTGACCCAGTAGACAGGTGCTAGTCGGAACGGGCGTCTCGCGGGTTGCTCCCCCGGGGCACGATGATTGGAAGGACGACCCCAATGGGTAAGGGATCGACAGCTGATGGCCGTTACAAGGTCGTCTGGCCGGTTGCCGAGCGAAGGCTCAAGTCACGCCCGCTGGCAAAGCGGCTCGACACGCTGAATGGCAAGACTGTTGCTCAGCTGTGGGATTATCTGTTTGCCGGCGATGAGGTTTTCGCAGCTCTCGAAGAAAAGCTGCGCGAGCGCTACCCGGACGTGAAATTCGTCAGCTGGCGGGAGTTTGGCTCCACGCACGCGGTGAACGAGAAGGAGTTGCTGGCCTCGCTGCCGCAACGGTTCAAGGAATTGGGAGTAGACGCCGCCATCTCATCGATGGCGTGCTGAGGCAGTTGCACGCCCGCCGTGTTGCGGGCAAGTGAAGCGTGCGAACGGGCCGGATACCCCACTTCATCGCTGATTTGTGACGGTTTCCTGAAGCAGGCGGCCGCGACTTCTGTCGGCCTCGGCATGCCCAATCTGCCAGTCGCGACCATCGTTGGCCACCCCGGTACGCAGAGCGTCGAGGAGGTGCGGGCAAATGCCGCCCGCGTGACCGCCGAAGAGGTGATCCGTAATCTGCTGGATCAGCCTGACGACATCAATCTGCCGGACGAGCCGGGCTCGCGTGACATCGTGCTCGAGGGCAGCTTCGAGGAGGTGAACGCCTATTTCTATGACCAGGAGTGGAGCGATGGCCTTCCGATCGTTCCGCCCACGGTCGAAAAGGTCGAGGAGTTTCTGAGCTTTACCGATCGCGATCCCGACGAAGTGCTGGGGATCGTTTTGCCGGCGAGCCGAGCGGTCAGCATCTGGTCGATCGCCGTGAATGGCGTGATGGCCGGCTGCCGGCCCGAATATATGCCGATCCTGGTTGCTCTGGGCGAGGCGATGGCCGACCCGAACTATGGTGTGGAGCATAGCGGCAATACGCCGGGTTCGGACACGCTGATCATTCTTAATGGTCCGATCATCAAGGAACTCGGCTTCAACTATGAGCAGGGGGTGCTTCGGGACGGCTTCCGGCCGAATACCTCAGTCGGCCGCTTCTGGCGCCTGATGCTGCGCAATGTTGCGGGCTTTCTCCTGCACAAGACGGACAAAGGCGCATTCGGCAACACCTTCCGGGTTGTCCTGGCAGAGAATGAAGATGCGCTGGCCAAGATCGGCTGGCCGCCGAACAGCGCCGACATGGGCTTTGCCGCCGGTGACAACACGGTGACAATCACGCGCATGACCGGTGGCGATGTCATCCTCTCGGTGACCGGCCATACGCCTGAGCTTATGATGCCCTATCTTGCCGACGGGGTGGCAAAGGAGACCGGTTGGGAGATCATCTTCACCGTTGGCGGCTTTGCCTATGGCGCGCTTCGTCCGGCGCTAGTGCTCAGCCCGATCCTGGCCGAGGCGATTGCCGCTGCCGGCTGGACCAAGGATGATGTCAAGCGAGCACTGTTCGAGCAGGCGCGGATGCCGGCCTGGCGAGTGGAAGCGTTAACCGATAAATGGGCGGATTTCCCGATCGGTTCACTGAAATATCAGGTCAATATCGGCAGGCTGCCGCCAGTCTTCGCCGAATCCGACGATCCCGACCGGCTGGTCCCGATCGTCGTGTCGCCCGACGACTTCATGATCCTGGTCTCGGGCGATCCGGGCCGGACCAACGCCTACGCCTTCGCCCATAATGGGTCGCTCGGGTTCCCGACTGCCAAGAAGATTCAGCTTCCCGAGGATTGGGCGAAGAGAATTCCGAAGCTGCGCCAGTGAGCTGCGCTAGGCGGTGATCTCTGTCGAGCGAATCTGGTAGGTGAAGTTTGCCGCGTCCAGACAGGCCGCCACGCTGTCGGATGTCATGGTGCAGGCATACATCAGGAAATTATAGTTCGGCGGCAGTGGTGCGCGCGCCAGCTTGATCCCGGTCGCGGAGTTGTACCCGGCCCAATTCGCTTCCGAAGAGCCGAATAGGGTATCGGCGAGCTGCTTGATTTGTGGACTGTCCACGGGCAGCTTTTCTTCCAGAACCGCCTTGCGGACGTCCGCCGGATCGACAGCCAGCCAGCCCGATCCATCGACATAGACTTCTGCGCGGCAGTGCTGCGCGCTGGTGACGTCGCCCTTTCGGCCAAGCGATTTGAAGCGCTTCGATTCGGCGAGGCGCAGCCCATAGACCTCTCGTGCCGGCAGACCGGCGGCGCGGCAGAGCGACACCATGAGCCCATTAATATCGACGCACTTCCCGCCGAAGCTCTGTTTGCGCAACATCGCCTCAACGTCGCCCGTGCCGCAGCCGGCGATGGACGAATCTCGCCAGGTTTTGGCAACGACCCAATCGTAAATCGCTCGAGCCTTGGCTTGGGGTTCGCGCAGCTCTCCGACAATCTCGGAAGCCTGCTTTCGCGCGAGGGGCCCCGGGGCGAGAGTAGCGGAGGTGGACCAGAACTTCTGTTCCTTTGATGTTGCATGCACGCCTTTATCCGCGGGCGAACGGTCGCGGACCGCGACGCGCTGGACGAGCTTGAGCTGGCGAGGCCTTTCGCCCTCCCGCCAGCGTGCATGCAGCACGGGTGCGCCGAACACCGGATCATGGTCGATGCGCACGGACGCGTGCGCTGCCTCCCAGTTGGTCGCGACCGCCCGCTGCTGATCGGCGACCGACTGGAACATCGGCAACCATAGTTGCGCGGCCTTCTGCTTCTCGGCGAGATCGACGGAGGTCGTGACCTCGAACAGCCTGAAACCCGGTTGAGAGACAAGCTCCGCCGCTCGGGCAGGGCAAGTTCCAGCGACGATCATCGCACCGGTCGCGCCCAGACCACCTTGTATGAATCCGCGCCGGTCCGTCATCGTCCGTCTCCCATATTGTGTTGGCGGAAGCGCATGGGAATCGAACCCACCGTTCGCTATTCGCGAGCCACTGGTTTTGAAGACCAGGGAAGTCACCAGACTTCAATCGCTTCCGTCGCTCAGTCGCTACCCAATCTCTACTGAAGCCACGCCGTCTTGCAACTCGCCGATGATGTTCGCTCGGGCGAATCCGCCGGCGCGCAGCAGGGTCAATACGGTTTCCGCTTGGCCCGGATGGACCGCCACCAGCAATCCGCCGCTTGTCTGGGGATCGCACAATAAATCCCGCTGCCACTCGTCCAGCGCCGAGTTTGCCTCAACCTCGCCGCCATAGCTTTGCCAGTTGCGAACGGCGGCACCCGTTCGATAGCCATCCTGGGCCAGCTGAGCGACCCGCGGGAGGAGCGGCACGGCCTCAACATCGATCCGCGCGCGGAGGTTGGAGCCGCGGGAGTGGAGGCGCTCCCGCGGCCCTTC
>CBFGZJ010000218.1:0-3556 GCA_965653215.1 uncultured Sphingomonas sp.
ACGCCGGCGACGCCGTCAAAGCATGCGACCGCGCCGTCAAGCACGCGCAGCGAGCGCTCAACCTCGATCGTGAAGTCGACGTGCCCCGGGGTATCGATGATGTTGATGCGGTGCTCGGGGCCCTTGCCATCCGCGGCTGCCCAGAAACAGGTCGTCGCTGCGGAGGTGATGGTGATCCCGCGCTCCTGCTCCTGCTCCATCCAGTCCATGGTGGCGGTGCCTTCATGCACTTCGCCGATCTTGTACGACTTGCCGGTGTAATAAAGGATGCGCTCGGTGGTCGTCGTCTTGCCGGCGTCAATGTGCGCCATGATGCCGATGTTGCGATAGCGTTCGAGCGGATGGCTGCGGGCCATTGAAATTCTCCAAGACCGAAAGCCGCCGCGTGGCGGCTCCGGATTACGAAACGGTGACGATTACCAGCGGTAGTGCGAGAAGGCGCGGTTGGCCTCGGCCATGCGGTGCGTATCCTCGCGCTTCTTCACGGCATTGCCGCGGTTCTGCGACGCGTCCATCAGCTCGCCCGACAGACGACCGGCCATGGTCTTCTCCGACCGCGCGCGCGCAGCCGAGATCAGCCAGCGGATGGCCAGCGCCTGGGCGCGCTCAACGCGAACTTCGACCGGCACCTGGTAAGTCGCACCGCCGACGCGGCGGCTGCGGACTTCGATGCCGGGCTTCACATTGTTGAGCGCGTCGTGGAAAACTTGGAGCGGATCCTTCTTCAGACGGGCTTCGACATTGTCGAGAGCACCATAGACGATCCCTTCAGCGACGGACTTCTTGCCATCGAGCATGACCGAATTCATGAACTTCGACAGAACGATATCCCCGAACTTCGGATCGGGAAGGATTTCGCGCTTTTCTGGGCGGCGACGACGGGACATGGCAATGTTCCTTTACAGAGCGGCGCACCGGCGGATCATCGCGGTGCGGCCGACGATCAGCTTATTTCGGACGCTTGGCGCCGTACTTCGAACGGGACTGCTTCCGGTCCTTGACGCCCTGGGTGTCAAGAACGCCGCGAAGCACATGATAGCGCACACCCGGAAGGTCGCGCACACGGCCGCCACGGATCAGGACGACGCTGTGCTCCTGGAGGTTGTGGCCTTCGCCCGGGATATAGCTGATGACCTCACGCTGGTTGGTCAGGCGCACCTTGGCGACCTTGCGCAGAGCCGAATTCGGCTTCTTCGGAGTAGTCGTATAGACACGCGTGCAGACGCCACGCTTCTGCGGGTTCTGGTCCATCGCAGGGACCTTCGACTTGGCCTTCTGCGGTTCGCGACCCTTGCGGATCAGCTGGTTGATCGTCGGCATGAAGCCTTCACCTTCCAAATGGTTACTTTGCTCAACGCAAAAGCGCGGAAGCCCGGTCAGCCCTTCGGCCACCGGCCATCCACGACGTTGAGCAATGTTCAGCTCTTTGTCCGACAGGGAGGAAGAATCGCTGCCTAGCGGACGAGGGGCGCCTTACATGGGGCCGCTGTGCGGGTCAACATCGCCCGCAGGGAGAAGTCTCCTTCACTCGGTCGTGCCGCCGTCCCACTCCTCGTCGTGGTGCCGGGCCTCCGCCTCCTCCTTGGTCGACTGAACGATCCCATCCTTGTGCTCGGGCGGGCCATAGATGGTGTAAAGCCGCAGAGGCGAGCTACTATCGTTGATGACATTGTGCCGCGCACCCGCAGGAACGATCACCGCGAAATCATCCTCGACCCTATTCTCCTTACCGTCGATCGTGATCACTCCCGATCCCTCCTCGATACGGAAGAACTGGTCGCGATCAGGGTGCACCTCCTCGCCGATGTCGCAGCCCGGAGGCAGCGTCATCAGGACCAGTTGAAGGTTCTTGCCCGTGTAAAGCACTCGCCGGAAATCCTCATTCTCGACGGTGCGCTTCTCGATATTCTCGCAATACCCTTTCACCCGTCCAACTCCTTCACCGGATCATGGCCCCAATTCATCAGGCTGTAGCGCCACCTGGAAGTGTAGATGTTCGCCGGTTGCTGCGCGCGATGGCGCCGAACGAACCCGATGACCTTGCGCATGTGAGCATAATCGCCGGACTGGAGTTCCCGTTCCCGAAGGCCAAGGATGCGCACGATCTCGCGCCCGCTGGCATGCCCGACACTCTCGGAAGCGCGGCCATCCCACCCCTTCCAGCCGACTGACTGGCTTTCGGGTGTGTCGAGCCAGCGGCGCAGTTCGGCGGCAGACATGTTGACGACGTTGCGGAATTCCCGCCGCAGCCTCGCCTGCTCGTCCGCGGACAGGCTCACTGGCTATTGAGCGCCCCGGCAGCGTTATTCAATTCGGCGCTGTTGTCGCCGGCCGCGTTCGTCGCGTTATCGGCGACGTTCGTATCGTTCGAGGCCGCGTTCAATTCCTCGACCGCATTGACCTCCTCGGTCGGCAGGCTGACCACGTCATTCTCGGCCATCGGATCATTGGTAACGACTTCGTTGCGTTTGTTGCATGCGGCGAGCGAAACCAGCAGCAGCGTCCCCGCTGCCAGGCGGATTGAACGGTTCATCGCTGTCCTCCTTCAGAACGGCTACGCAACAAACTCGCGCGCGTCGCGGAGAGTTCCGTCAAGCGCCTGCGGTCTAGATATGAACCACCCGGTTGAACGCCGCGAGCACGCTTTCGTGCATCATCTCGCTTAGCGTGGGATGCGGGAAGACCGTGTTGATGAAGTCTTCCTCGACCAGTTCGGCGGTCTTCCCGACCGCATAGCCCTGGATCAGCTCGGTGACTTCCGCACCGATCATGTGCGCGCCGAGCAATTCGCCGGTCTTCGCATCGAACACGGTCTTGATGAACCCTTCGGTCTCGCCGAGGGCGATCGCCTTGCCGTTGCCGATGAAGGGGAATTTCCCGACCTTCACCTCGCGGCCGCTTTCCTTAGCCTTGGCTTCGGTGAGACCGACGGAGGCAACCTGCGGCCGGCAGTAGGTACAGCCCGGAATGTTCCGTGAGTCCATCGGGTGCGGGTGGACATCCTTGTTGCCGAGTTCGCGCGCAATTGCTTCGGCGGCGATGATCCCCTCGTGGCTCGCCTTGTGCGCCAGCCAGGGCGGCGCAGTGACGTCCCCGATCGCCCACAAGCCCGCGACGCTGGTCCGGCAATATTGATCGGTGTCGATGTGCCCCTTGGTCGTCTTCACGCGAAGCGGTTCAAGCCCGATATTCTCCGTGTTGGGAGCAATCCCGACCGCGACGATGCAATGGGAGAAGCGCTTCTCTTCCGCCTTGCCGTCCTTGGTCTTGATCTTCGCGGTAACGCCCTTGGCATCAGCCTTGAGGCTCTCGACGCCCGCCCCGGTCAGCAGCGTCATGCCCTGCTTGACGAGGCTCTTGGCCAGGAAGTCGCTGACCTCGGCATCCTCGACAGGGACGACCCGCGCAAGGGCTCGGTGTGGATCTTCGAGGACACCACGGCACGCCGTGCGGCCGAGGCAGCCCTCGCCCGTCCCCGTCCGTCTTCGCAGGCCCGCCGGCGTCCTCGCAGGCGCGCCTCGATGCCCGCGGCCTGGTCGACGCAGGCAAGACGACC
>CBFGZJ010000219.1:0-3555 GCA_965653215.1 uncultured Sphingomonas sp.
GTCGCGGAAATATTCGCCCATGGTGCAGCCGGTGTAGGGCGCGAGATATTGCAGCGGTGCCGGTTCGGAAGCCGTCGCGGCGACGACAATGGAATATTCCATCGCGCCATTTTCTTCGAGCTGGCGGACGATCTGGGCGACGGTCGAACGCTTTTGCCCAACGGCGACATAGATGCAGTAGAGCTTCTGGCTCTCGTCGGTGCCCGCGTTGGCCTGCTTCTGATTGATGAAGGTATCGATCGCGACGGCGGTCTTGCCGGTCTGGCGGTCGCCGATGATCAGCTCGCGCTGGCCGCGGCCCACCGGGACCAGCGCGTCGAGCGCCTTGAGACCGGTTTGGACCGGCTCATGAACTGACTTGCGCGGAATGATGCCGGGAGCCTTGACTTCGACGCGACGGCGTTCTGCGCCCTCGATCGGTCCCTTGCCGTCGATCGGATTGCCGAGCGCGTCGACGACGCGGCCGAGCAGTCCCTTGCCGATCGGAACGTCGACGATTGAGCCGGTGCGGCGAACGGTCGACGCTTCGCGGATTTCCGAGTCCGCGCCGAAGATCACGACGCCGACATTGTCCGCCTCGAGGTTCAGCGCCATGCCCTTGGTGCCATTATCGAATTCGACCATCTCGCCGGCCTGGACATTGTCCAGGCCGTGGATGCGGGCGATTCCGTCACCGACCGACAGCACGCTGCCGACTTCGGAGACCTGCGCATCGGCGTCGAAGTTCGCGATCTGGTCGCGGATGACGCGGGAAATTTCAGCGGCGCGGATGTCCATGTTCAGCCTTTCATCGAAGCCATTTTGCGCGGGTTAGCCCCGCATCGCGTGAGCGAGTGTGTTGAGTTTGGTGCGGATTGACGCGTCGATCATCTGGCTTCCAAGCCGGACGACGATGCCGCCGAGGATCGAAGGGTCAACGCGGGCTTCGATCGCAACGTCGCGGCCGGCCCGCGTACGGAGCTGCTGCTTCAGCGCGGCGACCTGATCATCATTGAGCGGGTGAGCGCTCACGACTTCCGCGGTCGTCTCTCCGCGATGTTCCGCTGCAAGGCGATCGAAGTCGCGGATCACAGTCTTGAGCTGCGACAGGCGGCCGTTGCGAGCGAGCACGCCGATCATGTTGGTGGTGAGCGGATCGAGATTGAGCGACTGGGCTGTCGCGGATACCGCCTTGAGCGCATCGTCACGGCTGACGAGCGGGCTGGTGGTCAGCGCCGCGAAGTCAGGGGAGTCCTGCAGGGCCTGGCGAAGGATCGCGAGGCTGCCTGAGACCGCTTCAATCTGCCGCTCATCGCGAGCAAGATCAAAAAGCGCAGAAGCGTATCGCCCTGCTAAGCTGGCCCGAATGCCGCCGGATGTCTCCACGCGCCGAAAGCTCCGAAAAGGAATATTGCCCCATGCGAAATGGAGCCTCCGCGATCAGAGAAGACCCGGCGCCCCGATGGGTTGGCGGGCCCGTAGCAGGGGGTTTGGCGCGATGCAAGGCGGTGGTTCACACGCGTCTTTCGCAGGCCCTGTGGTTCGCCTCCCACCGTGCTATGGGAGTTCATGCATTCCATCGATCAGGATGTCCCTCACGACCGCTCCGGAGCTGAAGACAGCGGGACGATCATCCGTTGGACGATCGGGCGGAGCCGCTTCGGCCCCCTCCTGATCGCCGCCAGCGCGGCCGGAATTTGCCGGCTAACGTTCGACGAAGGGCAAGAGGACCTCCGGCGTTGCTTTGCAGGAGCGACTCTCGTGAGGGATGACAGCATGGCGGGCCTGGCGGACGCCGCCATCGCAGCAGTGAACGACCCCTCGACGGTTGCCGATCTGCCGCTAGACCTTCGCGGAACGTATGGGCGGAGCTTCGCAGAATCCCGGCGGGTGAGACCCGTAGCTATGCGGAACTGGCCGCAGCGGTTGGTCAACCCGGCGCGGTGCGGGCGGTCGGTTCGGCCAATGGAGCAAACCCGGTCGCCGTGCTGGTTCCCTGCCACCGGGTGATCCGCTCTGACGGTACCCTTGGAGGCTATGCGGGAGGCCTGGATCGCAAGCGTGAGTTGCTCGCTGTTGAAGGAGCGCTGAATCAGCTCTTATGACGTTCCCTCGGCCGTTGCCTTAACCTCACTTTCGCCGCCGCTCTCCAATACCCGTCGTGCTTCTGTGAGCTGACCTCTGTCGATGTGCTTGATGGCCGTTCGTGCGGCTTCCGCCAGCGCATCGCCATGCGGGTCGAATGCGACCGGGATCAGTCGCTGGCGAGCCTCCTTGCCCTTGCCGCTTCTCAGATATTGGATTGCTGACTCGATCCTCAAACCTTCATCCTGAGGCGCGAGATCGGATGCATAGTGTAAAGCGGCAATCGCATTGGTCGTAGGTGCAATCCCTTGTTGCTGATAGCTGCGGTGGAAGAGCATCAACGGCTCAGGGTCTTCGGGGTCGATCTTGTTTGCGGCGATGAACCACTTGCGGGCCTGATCGAACAGCGCGTCGATTTGGCCGACAGCAGCGCGCTCGGCCAGCGCCCGGCCTTTGAACAACATCGCGTCAACGTTTCGCGGATCGGTTTTGAGAGCGCGATCGGCGGCCACTTCCGCCGCTTCCACATGGCCAGCATCGATCTCAGCTTCGGCCAAGGTGATTTCGACCAACGGGTCGCCCGGATACTGAGCCGCGACCTTGCGGACTTTCACGGCTAGCGCTTCAGCGGTTTTAGCAGTCACGCCGTGTTTCGATTCCATCCGCAGCGGCATGATCGCGGCGCCCCCGGCCGTGAGTTCACTCACCTCAATCCTTCCAATGCTCAGCATCGATGCAGGGATCGCGATTACTCTCACACGGCGGCGTTCGAGATAGGAGTCGAGATCCTTGCGAAGCTTGTCGAGGTCGCCGAAGGCCGCTCGTGCAGACTCGAGCGGTGGCGTTCCCTTCGCCATGTTCGTCAGATAGGCTTGAAGCTGTCCGCTGCGGGATGCTTCGAACGTCAAATAATGGGTCATGAGCCAGCCACGACCATAAATGGACTCCCGGGCTTCATTCCTGAGTTGCCCATAATCTCCGGTGAGCAGGCGCTCGAGCGGGATAGGGGTGGTGGTGAACAGCCCAACGGCACGATGTTGGGCGGAATTCCCAGAGTCACGGAGCCGTCACGCTCCACCTTCGCTGTCGACATGAACTCGGCAAATCCTTCGGACAGCCACTCAGGAACCGGCGTGGCCAAGTTCTGGAACATCAGATGGTGGGCATACTCGTGAAAAAAGATGGCTTCGGCACTCAGGTCCAGTTCTCCGGTCCCTGCCGAGCGTGGGACAAACGCGATCGAGCCTGAGGCACGGCCTTGATACATGCCAGCAACCCAGCCGGTCTTGTCCTGAACCAGCCGTCGCAACGCTGATTGACTGGAAACCACAAATAGAGTGAGCCGATTGCCATCGCTTTTCGGCATTTCGGGACTGTTGCGAGCGACCCGCACCGCCTTGTCGAATTTCTCAAGCTTGGTCGCGAATTCCTGAAGCCGCGCGGCCGGCATGTCAGCGTAGATCAGGAAATGCGGGCTGCTGGCCTGGTGCC
>CBFGZJ010000220.1:0-3551 GCA_965653215.1 uncultured Sphingomonas sp.
ACATCGTCGAGAGTCATTCCCCGAGCGCGTCGCACTTCCCGAATTCGAGTCAGCATAGCCCCTCACAACGAACCGATATGGTTTTATGTCTTTCCTACAGTTTCGCCGATATGGCAAGAGCGGCGCGGCATTAAGGAGCGGGAACATGGGTGGGACAAGGCTGCTGCAGGAGCGGGTATTACAGCAGGTGGCGGATGGGCCGGTTTCCCGCGGCGGGCGGAAGTGCGTCCGATCAGTCACGGTGAACGCTGCTGAGTCACCGCTTGGGTGGCTGCTGGCACGCGGGCTTCTGAGCCGCCGGCTCTACGATGCGGGAGAACGCTTGCGCGACGACTGGGAGCGGGCCCAGCTTTCGCCGCGAGTCACCATGGCATGGAACCCGACGCCGATCTCACGCGGGAATGGAGGACCGGGTCCGGGCGCTGATCAATCGACGTTCCAGATCGACGCGCGACGCCGTTTCGACGGTGCCGTCGCCGCTGCCGGGCCTGGTCTTGCCGACATCCTGTGGCGGGTCGTGTGCGCAGGCGAAGGGATGCGCGAGGCGGAATCGGCGCTTGGCTGGCCCGCGCGCGCGGGCAAACTGGTGCTTGGAATGGCCCTGGAGCGCGTCGCAGATTTTTACCGCATCCGATAGGCCTCAGCGGATCTAGGACTCCCGTCCTGCTCCATCAGTGGAATCCCCGCGGCTCGATTGGGTGCCTTCGACATTTTCGGTCGGAGTGTCCTGGCTGGGCTGAACTCCTTCGCCGGTCTTGCGGCTGCTGCCGCTGCCCGGCTTGCCACGACCGATGAACTCGCGGCTGCCTTCGGTGCTGTCGCCAGAAACTGCGCCGCGGCCTTCGGATTCCTGCTGCCGCTTGAGATATTCCTCGCTGCGATCCTGAACGCCGGGACCGATTGCCGCGCGGCGATCTTCGCTAACCGACTCCTCTGGGCGATTGTCTGGCTTCAAGGTTGAATGGCCGCCGAGGCTAGCGTCTTCGCCGGCGGTCTGGGCGTCCTTGTTGCGACTGTCGTTCGTCATTGCTGGTTCCCGTGAAAAATGCCGCGCCCTCCCGGAGGAAGGCGCGGCTGCTTCCCGCTAGTCGCTAGGAAGTACGGATTTATTCACGATCAAGATCGGAACTACGTTGATCAGATTGATCAGTCGTCGACCGGTCGCGATCGATCATCGTGTCCGAGCCGCGTCCGCCCTGGCCGCCCTGCTGCCGATTGCGGTCGCGGTCCTGGTCATGCTGTTGTTGTTGGCGAGGCTGACGGCTTTGCGCGTCACCCTGTTGTCCAGCCTGACCCTTTCCAGCCTGACCCTGCTGCTGTTGGCGGTTTTGGCCCTGCTGTTGCTGCTGTTGCTGCTGCTGGCGATCGGCGTTCGCTTGCCTGCCGGTGTCCTGGTCGCGCCGTTCCATCATTGTCTCCTTGAATGGCTCAAAGTTCCCCACTCGCGGAAATAACCGCAGCTATTCCAAAGCGTTCCGGGAGGCAGCGGACCATTGCGGCGAACCGAGGCAAAAAAAGAGCCACCGGTTTTCGCCGGTGGCTCTGATTTTTCTGCGGACGGCGGACCGATTTAAGCGGCCGCTTCCTCCTCTGCTGGGGGCAGAGTGCCGGGCTCGGCGTTTGCCTCATAGGCTTCGGTGAAGCCCGCCTCCTCGCGCTCGAACATCGACGCCATGACGTCGATGCCCTGCGCCTGAAGCTCGGCCTCTTCCGGAGAACGGGCAACGTTGACGCTGACCGTCACCGCAACTTCCGGATGCAGCGCGACCCGAATGTCATGCATGCCGATCGCCTTGATCGGCCGATCGAGCACGACCTGGCTCTTGGACACTTTCGCGCCGGCAGCCTCGAGCGCCTCAACAATATCCCTGGCGCTGACCGAGCCGTAGAGCTGGCCGGTATTCGACGCCTGACGGATCAGTTGAACCGTCTTGCCGTCGACACCCTTCGCAGCCTTTTCGGCGTCGGCACGGCGCTCGGCATTGTCAGCCTCGATCCGCGAGCGGTTGGCTTCGAAGACCTTGCGGTTCGCCTCGTTGGCACGAAGCGCCTTCTTGCGGGGAAGCAGATAGTTGCGGGCAAAGCCGTTCTTGACGGTGACCACGTCACCAATCGCGCCGAGCTTCTCGACCCGCTCGAGCAGGATAACTTCCATAGCTCGCGCTCCTTATTTCACAATGTAGGGCAGCAGGCCGATGTGGCGGGCGCGCTTGATCGCCTGAGCCAGCTCACGCTGCTTCTTGGTGGACACCGCGGTGATCCGCGACGGGACGATCTTGCCGCGCTCGGACACGAAGCCCTGCAGCAGGCGGACGTCCTTATAGTCGATCCGAGGGGCGTCCTTGGCGGAGAAGGGGCAGCTCTTGCGGCGGCGGAAAAATGCACGGGCCATCGGTTACGCTCCCATCTCTTCGCGCTCACGGCGCCCGGATTCACGATCGCCGCTGCGCTCACCACGCGCGCGGTCACGCTCGGAACGGCGCATCATCGCCGAGGGGCCTTGCTCATGGGTGTCGACGCGGATCGTCATGAAGCGGATCACGTCTTCGTTGATCCCGGTCTGACGCTCCAGCTCCGCGATTGCGGGGGCCGGGGCATCAACCTCGAGCATGACGTAGTGCGCCTTGCGGTTCTTGGCGATGCGGTAGGCGAGGCTGCGAAGCCCCCAGGTCTCGGCCTTCACAACCGATCCGCCATTGTCCTGGATGATCTTGGTGGCGTTTTCCGCCAGCGCATCGACCTGGGCCTGAGCCAGGTCCTGACGCGCGAGGAAAACATGCTCGTATAGCGGCATGTGTCTCTTTCATGTTGGCCGATCGCTGACGTACCCCAGTGGCACGCCCCTCCGGCTGTCGTCTCAAATGCAAAAGCGGGCGGCGGCACGACCGCTCGCCCAGCGGCGGCCCTATGGCGGAAAAGCGCGGAGAGGGCAAGCTTGTCGGCGGTTCCGGCGTGGAGGCTTGGCAAACCCATGGCTGCGGGCCTAGTCCGCGCGGGTCAACAACGGGACATTCCATGCGCGCATTCCTTTTTCCTGGGCAGGGCAGTCAATCGGTCGGCATGGGCGGGGCACTGGCGGAAGCAAGTCGCACCGCGCGAGACATCTTCGACGAGGTGGATGAGGCGCTCGGCCAGAACCTGGCCCGCCTGATGCGTGAAGGGCCTGAGGATCAGCTGACCCTGACCGAAAATGCCCAACCGGCGATCATGGCGAATGCTCTGGCGGTGTTCACGGTGCTCACTCGCGACGGCGCAGTGGATCTGGCCAAGTCAGCACGGTTCGTGGCCGGGCATAGCCTCGGCGAATATTCCGCCTTGTGCGCCGCGGATGCATTCGATCTGGCGACCACGGCGCGGCTGCTCAAGCTCCGCGGCCAGGCGATGCAATCCGCGGTTCCCGTGGGCGAAGGCGCGATGGCCTCGCTGATCGGGCCCAAGGCCGACCCGGCAGGTGCCAAGGGCAGCGACATCGCCGCCGGCCGCGTGGTCGTGCCGACGTCGCGTGATCCCGAGACGCCGCCGCTCGACATCCCCGGCGCGGTGCTGTCGAT
>CBFGZJ010000221.1:0-3532 GCA_965653215.1 uncultured Sphingomonas sp.
CGCTCTTCGAGAGTTGCTGCCGTACCGGCATGACTGAGGTCATGACGTCACGCTCAAATCGTTGATTTTGAACGATAGATTGTGCTGTATTGGGCATTGAGGCCCTTTCGCCTATATGGTCGGCCATGTCCGCTATTCGTCCTTGGCGCACGATCGATCGCCGCCGCTCCCGTCAGATCATGGTTGGCAATGTTGCCGTGGGCGGCGACGCGCCGGTCACCGTTCAGACGATGACGAACACGCCGACTGCCGACGCGGCGGCGACCATCGCCCAGATCCGCCGCTGCGAGGAAGCAGGCGCCGATATCATCCGCGTGTCCTGCCCTGACCAGGAGAGCACTGCCGCCCTACGCACGATCGTCCGCGAGGCTACGGTTCCGATCGTTGCCGACATCCACTTCCATTACAAACGCGCGCTTGAGGCCGCCGACGCCGGAGCCGCCTGTCTGCGGATCAACCCGGGCAACATCGGCTCGGCCGAGCGGGTCCGGGAAGTGATCTCCGCAGCCAGGGGGAATGGCTGCGCCATCCGCATTGGGGTAAATGCCGGCAGCCTTGAGAAGGACTTGCTGGAGAAATATGGCGAGCCCTGTCCCGACGCTCTGGTCGAAAGTGCGCTCGACCACATCCGGATCCTCGAGGACCATGGCTTCCGCGACTATAAGGTGGCGGTGAAGGCCAGCGACGTCTTTCTGGCGGTCGCCGCCTACCAACAACTCGCAGCCGAGGTCGATTGCCCCCTCCACCTCGGCATTACCGAGGCCGGCGGACTGACCGGAGGAACGGTGAAGTCGGCGATCGGGATCGGCTCTCTGCTGTGGGCGGGCATCGGCGACACGATTCGAGTCTCGCTATCGGCAGAGCCGGAGGAAGAGGTTCGCGTCGGCTACGAGATCCTCAAATCATTGGGTATTCGCAACCGCGGGGTCCGCGTAATCTCCTGTCCCAGCTGCGCTCGCCAGGGTTTTGACGTGATCCGCACGGTCGAGACACTTGAAGCGCGGCTTCAACACATTCGAACACCTTTGTCACTCAGCGTGCTTGGGTGTGTCGTCAATGGCCCAGGCGAAGCGCGCGAAACTGACATCGGCATCACCGGCGGGGGCCAGGGCAAGCATATGGTCTATCTGTCAGGCGTGACCGACCATCATGTCGCTGACGAAGGCATGATCGACCATATCGTTCGCCTGGTTGAGGCCAAAGCCGCCGAGATTGAGGCCTCGTCAGCAGACGAAGCGGAAGCGGCCTAAAAAAGGGCCTCAAAGTCGTCCCAGACGACTTCTCAGAGGGACGACAGCGTATTTCTTGCGGGATCGACCGGGATCACTCCCAGGCGAACCACCGACGCCTCCGGGACGACCTTGACCAACCGGTCTATTGCCTGTTGGACCCGTGCTGCGTCGGCGGAAGGCTTGGCGATCCGTAACCGGTACTCGCCATAGGCCACCCGTTCGAACAGGAAATAGCCTTCGAAGTCGGTTCGCGCCGTTTGAACGACGGCACCAGCGAGATCGATCAGCTCGATATCAAGACCTTCGAACCCGCCGCCACCGCTCTTGACCAGCACACCTTCGACATCCCCACCACCGATGAGCGGAATATCGAGCTGGGCGGGCACGCCAGGCCGCGGCGTCACCAGCCTTAGCTTCTGACTCGGCACTAGGCTTGGATCCGACAGTGAGCTTTCGTCGACGCCGACCGCAACCGGCCGGAACGTCTCGAGGTTATCGACGGTCGCAAACCCGTCACGATTAGCAGCCTGGTCCGACAGGCGCATGCCCGCTGTGATTACTGCAGCTTTTTCAAGCGGTTCGTTGAGATCGCGCACGCCATCATTGTTGAGATCGCGGAACACTCGAGCGCTAACCGAGCCCGAGCTCGCCAGCTTGGCATTGGCGAACCGGATGCCGCCTCCGTCAGCACGAGACGGCCCGAGTGCAAACGACAAGTTGACCCCGGCAGCCACGCTTCCGTCAGTTGCCGCCTCAGCGGAAAGGGCCAGCGCCATCGTGCTGAACCGCCGGACATGGGTCACGCGGGCGCGGGCGCGCTCCGCCCGTCCCTCATAGGCGAGCTCCCCCTGCCAATCGACCGTGTCGGAAGCAGACCAATAGGCCGACAGTTCGGCGGAATCGAAGTGCGGCTTCTGCGACAGCGACCAGTTGGTGCCGCCACGAAGCCGGACGTCGCCGAAACGACCGCTGGCGAAGATTCGGGCATCCACATCGGGCGGTGGAGCGCGACCGCGGGGCTGTGTCGGCTTTCGATATTCCAGTTCGCCGGTCAGCATCACGGATTTGACGAAGCCGGAAACGCGAGTCCCGGCTTCGAGCGTCCGGCTTCCATCCTCAAGTGTTGTCAGGCCGACATCGGCGTGGACCGGAAAGCGCGAGCGGCCGAGCTTGACCGGAGTATCGACGGAAAGACGATGCTCCGAGGCGACCCCGTCGCGAAAGCGCGCCGAGTGGAAGTTGCGAGCCACGATCGATTCCGCGCTGACATGGGTGGCGCCCAGCCTGCCGATCAACTGTGCCCGCGCCGCATAGCCGCCCTTGGCCATCGCGCCGGACACCTCCAACAAGGCAGGACCGAGGGATCGTCGGACCGAGCCTTCGATGAACGTCAGCCGCTGGTCGTCAACGACCATCGTCTCCACAAGCGCCGCGACCGACGTGCGGGTATCAACACCATGTTCTATTCCCGCAGTGGCCTGCCACCCGGCATCAAAGCCTTGGCCGCCATCACCACTAAGGTTGATGAGATCCTGACCGACCTGATTGGCGCCAAGCCAGTACCAGGTCTTGCCCGGAGGAACGGCCTCGCTGCCGACATTGAACTGCTCTTCGCGGCGGCGAATCTGACCCTGAGGGCCATACATCACGATCTCGAACTGATTGTCTCCGTAGAGCAGCTGGACGTCATCGAAGTGATAGCGCTGATCCGCTCCTGGCCGTGCGAAGCCGAGCAGCACTCCATTGCGGTAGATCTCCGCGTCCCAACCTGCCGGAAGCTCACCGGTGAAATCCTTGCGATCGAAAGCAGAGGCTTGAGAAAGCGGACGATTGGTAACGAGCAGGCCGCGCCCCTCCCCTCCGCCGCCGCCGAGCGGGGTTTGAAAGCCTTCAACATCGCCGAGCCCGAAATGGGTGGCCTTCAGCGGGCCGAGAAGCTGGCCATCGTAATCAGACCGGTAGGCGCGCATTCGTAACCGGTCCGGAATACCTTTCTCATTTGTGCCGATGCGGGCGTCGACCGACATGGTCGCCACCTCACCAGCGGCGTAAAGCGAGGCCTGCCGATCGAGCTTCAAGCCCGTTGCTGCGCTGTAGGTCGCCCCACTGCTGACAATGAATTCAAGCGCCGGAGTCCGCCACATGCGGTAGGGCAGGCGCACCTGCGGCAGAGCGGGTCGTTCATCTGAGCCGGTTCGCATCACATCGCCGGCATCGCGTCCACGACACGACTCGAGCGGACGCGTGGTCGCTCGACGCACGGAATGTCGTGGGACAGGCGTCCAGGTCGTGCGCCCAGT
>CBFGZJ010000222.1:0-3510 GCA_965653215.1 uncultured Sphingomonas sp.
GACACTCCGGACGTCGAGCATGTCCTGTTCGGCGAGGGCGGCGTTGCGGAGGCGATTTCTCCTGGGGCGCTCATCATCGATATGAGCTCGATCGACCCGATCGCGACCCGGGCATTCGCGGCGAGGATCAGTGATCTCGGCGGCGACTATGTCGACGCGCCGGTTTCGGGCGGGGAGATCGGCGCACGTAATGCGGCGCTAACGATCATGTGCGGGGGAACGCAGGAGGCGTTCAAACGGGCGCTGCCGCTGCTTCAGCAAATGGGCACGACAATCACGCTTGTCGGGGATGTCGGGGCTGGTCAGATCACTAAAGTCGCCAATCAAATCATCGTCGCTCTCAATATTGAGGCGGTGGCTGAGGCGTTGGTATTCGCAGCAAAGGCAGGCGCCGACCCCGCGCGTGTTCGTGAGGCGCTGATGGGGGGATTTGCAGCCTCACGTGTGCGCGAGGTGCATGGCCAGCGCATGATCGCGCGGACCTTCGACCCTGGCTTTCGAATCCGGCTGCACCAGAAGGATCTCGGACTAGCCCTCGCTGGAGCTCGGACGCTTGGGGTGGCTCTTCCGGCGACAGCGCTTGCGCAGCAGCTCTTCAGCACCTGCGTCGCGCATGGCGGGGCAGATGCGGACCATTCCGCACTAGTTCGAGCGCTGGAGATCGCCGCGGACCATAGCGTCGGACCGGATGATGACTGACCTGGAAGTCAATCGCCCGGATATGATCCCGTGCTGCCATTCGGACGTGACCAAGGCAGCTGGCGCCGCGCCGGTTCCCGGACCTCGATTGAGAACAATTTAGGTTCCTGCCACGATTCACCGGCGTATGAGAACATTAGCGGGGTGGCGGCGCTTCGCGGGTTCGCAAAATAAAGGAAAATACAAGGAGAGGATCGCCGTGATGGGTCATCGCAATCGTGCCGCCTCGCTGCGCGTTATTGGAGGACGGACCTTGACGGCGGGTGGTTTGATGATGGTTGCGGCCCTGCTCAATGGCGCCGCCCCGGCTCCAGCATCGCGCACTTATGGGTTCGTTCTCAGCACGATTTATGTTGCTGCTCATCAGGAGCCGAACGCTTGCAAAGCGACGTCACCAAGTTCGGCTGATCTGTTCCTGCAAAGCCTTTCTCCGGCTGAGCGAGCGCAATACGGCGCTCCCGAGAAGGTGCAGGACTTGCAACGGTTAATGGCTCAGCGGCTGGGCTTCAAAATGGTGCCGACGGGGGTTGGCGCCGATCAGGGCGGCGGGGTCCGCAAGCTGACACCGGCGGAGGAAGACGCGCTTCGAGCCAAGCATCAAATCCCGGCGGGCAAGGGCGCGGTGGTCTTCCTCGGCCAGCGGTTTGCCTATGACAGCTGCACCAATCCTGACGATTTTCCGATGCTTGCGACTGGGAATGAGGAGTATCGAGGCAAGGTTGCTTTCGGGATCGATCTCGATGGCCGCAGCAAGTCGACGGATTACCGCGGGGTTGATGGCGCAGAAGGTGTCGATAATGCTCTGTACCGCGCCACAGGCTGTAACTTCGCGACGAAGGATTTTGGCGATCCGGCGGTCGCGGACAATGTCATCACATCGCAAGCGGCGCCGACCCTAGTGGAAGTGAGCGGCGTCGACGACCTGAACAACGACAAGGAGGTGACGGTCCGGTTCTTCGCCAGCAGCTCGCCAATTGAGCAAAGCTCAGCTGGAAAGCCGATCGCCTGGACCAGTCTCGACATCGATCCCAACCCCCGATTTCACTCGACCGCCAAAGGTCAGATTAAAAACGGTGTCCTGACGACCGCGCCGTTCGACCTGCGGTTTCGCCTCAAGGAACAGATCGTCGATTCCTATCGCGAGGTGAGAAAGGCGCGCCTGCGAGCGACCATCCGCCCAGACGAGTCGATCGAGGGTGGAATCTTCGGTTATCATACGATTGCGAGCATCGCCGAGCAGTACGTTCAGTCGACACAGGTCGGCGCCAACCTGACCAAGCTCTCCTGCCCGGCCTTGCTGAATGCCATTCAGACCTATGCCGATGCATTTCCCGACCCACGCACCAAACGCAACACGGCCATTTCAAGCGCCCTGAGGTTCCGGGGAGTGCCTGCCTTTCTGGTGAGTGATACCCGATCCAGAGCAGCAAGCGTGGCCGTTCGATGAAAGTCATGTTGAAGAAACTCTCCACCGTTGCGATCTGCTGCGCAGTTGCCTCCACTGGTATCGGGGTACTGACCGGTGGAAAGGCGAGATCAGAAGTCAATGCGCCCGCCTCAAACGGAGAGGCGCCGCGGCTGCGGCGGCTCACAGAGGCGCAATATCGGGCGGCAATCGCCGATATCTTCGGTAATGACATCAAGGTGAGCGGGCGCTTCGAACCCGACCTTCGTGTCGAAGGATTACTAGCCGCTGGCACGAGCACCGTTGCGCTTACTCCGGGAGGCGCCGAACAGTATGAGTCCATTGCCCGGGTGATCGCCGAACAGGTGGTTGATCCGCCGCATCGTGAACGACTGGTGGGCTGCTCCCCCGGAGCTTCGGATCGCGACGGGTCGGAATGCGCGGGCCACTTCTTCGAACGTGTCGGCAAGCGGCTGTTCCGGCGCCCGCTGAACCCAGAGGAAAAGCAGTTCGCAGTGACTAGCACCCTCTCGTCCGCGCGGGTGCTGGGGGATTTTCACGCCGGTCTTGCCACGACGCTGGCGGGGATGCTGTCCGACCTTCCGTTCCTGTTCCAGGTGGACCATCTGGTTCCAGACCCCGGAAGCCCAGATAAGCTGACGCTCGATGGCTGGTCGAGAGCGACCAAACTCAGCTTCTTCTTGTGGAACAGCACGCCTGACGATGAGCTTCTGCGCGCAGCCGGATCGGGCGAGCTGATGACCGATGCGGGCCTGTCCCGACAAGTCGATCGATTGCTGACCTCACCAAGATTCACCGAAGGGGCAAAGGCCTTTTTCGAGGACTTCCTTCAGTTGGAAGCGCTGGGCGGTTTGTCCAAGGACGCACTCATCTACCCGGCATTCCGCTCCTCAGTAGCCGCAGCCGCCCGCGAACAGACGCTTCGCACGGTTCTTCACCTGCTGATTGCCGAGCACGGGGATTACCGCGACATGTTCACCAGTCGCAAAGTGGCGATGAACCGGACGCTCAGTCCGCTTTACCGGATGCCCTATGCTCCGAAAGATTGGACGATCGTTGACCTGCCCGCCGATAGTCCGAGGGTTGGCCTGCTGACCCACATCAGTTTCCTCGCGTTGCACTCTCACGAGGGCCGGACCTCACCAACTTTGCGCGGCAAGGCCCTGCGGGAAGTGCTGATGTGTCAGGAGACGCCGACCGCGCCTGCCAACGTCAATTTCACCATCGTCCAGGACACTAGCAATCCGAAGTTCAAGACCCCGCGTGAGCGTCTGACCGCTCATCTTGATGATGAGGAGTGCGCCAGCTGTCATAGGCACACGGACCCGACCGGTCTTGCGCTAGAAACCTTCGATGGCGCGGGGCAATTTCGTGATCGGGAGAAT
>CBFGZJ010000223.1:0-3509 GCA_965653215.1 uncultured Sphingomonas sp.
TGCGGCTGGCAAAGGCAATTTGCTCGCGCTTGCGGTTGAGTGCGCGCGCAAGCGCGCCACGCTCGGCGAGATCTCGGCGGCGATGGAAGATGTGTTCGGCCGCTACGGCACCAACCCGGCGCCGGTGAAAGGCATCTACGGCGGCGCCTACACCGGCGACAAGCGCTGGTCGCTGCTCGAGGATGGTGTTCAGGCGGTTGAGCGGCGCAAGGGCCGCAAGCCGCGCCTGTTCGTCGCGAAGATGGGCCAGGATGGTCATGATCGCGGCGCGAACCTCGTGTCCTCAGCGTTCGGGGACATGGGTTTCGACGTGGTCGCTGGACCCCTGTTCCAAACTCCCGCCGAGGCTGCCGAAACCGCGATCAAGGCGGATGTCGATGTCGTAGGCGCATCCAGCCTCGCCGCCGGTCACAAGACGTTGATTCCGGAACTGGTGCGCCACCTCAAGGACGCCGGCCGCCCGGACATCAAGGTGGTCGCCGGCGGAGTAATCCCGGCGCAGGATTATCAATTCCTCCGCGATTCTGGAGTGCAGGCGATTTTTGGCCCGGGCACCAACCTGGTTGATGCAGCCGGCGAAGTCCTTCGCCTGCTCGGCCACAACATGCCCCCCGCTGAAGAGGTGGTCGAATGAACAAGCCGGTGACCCTGTCCGCCACATCGAACGGTCTGCGCACCGACTGGACTCGCGCTGAAATTGCAGCGCTGTTCGATCTGCCGTTCCTCGACCTTCTATTCGAGGCGCAGAGCATTCACCGCCGCCACCAGCCGCGCAACGCCGTTCAACTATCGACCCTCCTGTCCATCAAGACTGGCGGCTGCGCCGAGGATTGTGGCTACTGTTCCCAGTCGGCATTCGCCAAGACTGGTCTCAAGGCCGAGAAGCTGATGGACGTCGGCACCGTGCTCGCGGCCGCTCGCGACGCCAAGGCGGCGGGCTCGGGCCGCTTCTGCATGGGCGCCGCCTGGCGCGAGCCCAAGGAGCGCGACATGGACGCGCTGTGCGACATGGTCGCCGAGGTGAAGTCGCTCGGGCTCGAGACCTGCATGACGCTCGGGATGCTGACCCAGGGCCAGGCCGAGCGGCTGGCCGAGGCCGGGCTCGACTATTACAATCACAATCTCGACACTTCGCCTGAACATTATGGCGAGGTCATCACCACCCGCACCTATCAGGATCGGCTGGACACGCTGGCGACCGTCCGCGCCGCGGGAATGAACGTCTGCTGCGGCGGCATCGTCGGGATGGGAGAGACCCGTGAAGATCGGGTCGGCTTCATCCACTCGCTCGCGACCCTGCCGGAACACCCTGGCAGCGTTCCGATCAACGCGCTGGTGCCGATCCGCGGCACGGCACTCGGCGATCGCTTGCTGGACCAGCGCGAACAGCGGATCGACGACATCGAATTCGTCCGCACGGTCGCGGTCGCGCGGATCACCATGCCGCAATCGATTGTCCGCTTGTCCGCCGGACGCGAGAGCATGAGCGAGACGTGCCAGGCGCTGTGCTTCCTCGCCGGAGCGAACAGCATCTTCACCGGAGACAAATTGCTGACTACGGGGAACGCCGGTGCAACCGCCGATTCGGCACTTTTCGAAAAACTCGGCCTGACGGCCACGATGCCGCCCGCAGCGGCTTCAACGGAGAAATGCGCATGAAAGTCCTCGTCGCCGTCAAACGCGTCATCGATTATAATGTGAAGCCGCGGGTGAAAGCCGACGGCACCGGCATCGATCTCGCCAACGTCAAGATGAGCATGAACCCGTTCGACGAGATCGCGGTCGAGGAAGCGATCCGGCTCAAGGAAAAAGGCGCGGCGACGGAGATCGTGGCGGTGTCGATTGGACCGGCGAAGGCGCAAGAGACGCTGCGGACCGCGCTCGCCATGGGTGCCGACCGCGCCATCCTGGTCCAGACCGATGAAGAGGTCGAGCCGCTCGGCGTCGCCAAGATCCTTGCCAAGATTGCGGCCGAGGAGCAGCCGGCTTTGGTGATCCTCGGCAAGCAGGCGATCGACGACGACAGCAACCAGGTCGGACAGATGCTCGGCGCGCTGCTGGGCTGGTCGCAGGGAACCTTCGCGTCGAAGGTTGAGATCGATGGCAGCTCGCTCAACGTCACGCGTGAAGTGGACGGCGGACTTGAGACGGTCGCACTCAAGACCCCGGCCGTGGTCACCACCGACCTGCGCCTCAACGAGCCGCGCTATGCGTCCCTGCCCAACATCATGAAGGCCAAGTCAAAGCCGCTCGCACAGAAGACGCCGGCCGATTATTCGGTCGACATCGCGCCCCGGCTGGAAACATTGAAGGTCGCTGAACCCGCCAAGCGTCAGGCCGGGGACAAGGTCGGCTCGGTCGACGAGCTGATCGGCAAGCTGAAGACACTGGGAGTTGTTGAATGAAGACTCTGGTACTGGTCGAGCATGAGGGCGGGGTCCTCAAGGACCCAACTCTCGCCGCAGTGACGGCCGCAGCGAAGCTCGGTGAAGTTCATCTGCTGGTCGCTGGCTCGAATGTCGGTGCGGTAGCGGATGCTGCCGCGAAGATTCCTGGCGTTGCCAGCGTTCACGTCGCCGACTCCCCGGCGCTTGAGCACCCGCTGGCAGAAACGGTCGCGCCGGTCGCAGTCAGGTTGATGGACAGCCACGACGCCTTCCTCGCTCCCGCGACCACCACCGGCAAGAATATCGCACCCCGCGTCGCTGCCCAGCTCGACGTGATGCAGATCAGCGACATCCTCAGCGTCGAGGATGAGCGGACCTTCACCCGTCCAATCTATGCCGGGAACGCGATCGCGACCGTTCGCTCCAGGGATTCCAAGCTGGTCATCACCGTTCGCGGCACCGCGTTTGAAAAGGCGGCACGCGAGGGCGGAAGCGCAACCATCACCCAAGTCGACGGAGCGGTCGAGCAGGATCTCAGCCGCTTCGTCTCGGCTGATGTCGCTAAGAGCGAACGACCGGAGCTGACCAGCGCCAAGATCATCGTGTCCGGGGGCCGGGCGTTCGGTTCGAACGAGCAGTTCCACTCCCTGCTTGACCCGCTGGCCGACAAGCTTGGCGCCGCCGTCGGTGCGTCGCGCGCCGCAGTCGATGCCGGCTATGCTCCCAATGACTATCAGGTCGGCCAGACCGGCAAGATCGTCGCTCCGGAGCTTTATATCGCCATCGGCATTTCCGGAGCGATCCAGCACCTTGCGGGGATGAAGGACGCAAAGACCATCGTCGCCATCAACAAGGACGAGGACGCGCCGATTTTCCAAATCGCGGACATCGGCCTGGTCGGCGACCTGTTCAAGATCGTCCCCGAATTGACCCAGAAGCTGTAGCGCTCAGCCCGAGTTGCGCAGCGCTGTTGCTATGGCGTTGATCGACAGCTGAATGCCTTCGCCGATGCGCGGGTCGGTCTCGCCGGCGCGATGCCGCTTGAGCAGCTCGATCTGAAGCCGGTTGAGCGGCTCGATGTAGGGCAGCGCATCCGGTTCATCCTGTCGCGCCTCGAACGCG
>CBFGZJ010000224.1:0-3497 GCA_965653215.1 uncultured Sphingomonas sp.
GCCACTGCCCTGGGAGTGGCTGACCGAGGAAGAGTTCAACCGGTTCGTCCAAGCCTATGATCATCCGGACCCGATGCGGCGGCTGATCGGCGGCATGAACTCCTACCGGACCGCGGACGCGAACTGGGAGATCGGACGCGAGTTCGCCGATGTAGACGTGGAGACTCCGACCCTGTTCATCTACGGCGCCAAGGATCCATCGTTCGGCTTCTTCCCGGATTGGGAGGAGCGGCTCCGCCGCCGAGTTCCGGGTCTGCGCCAGATCATGCCGATCGAAGGCGCGGGCCATTTCGTTCAGCAGGAACAGCCGCACGCGTTCAACGCGGCGGTTCTCTCCTTCCTCGCGGAGCTTGATCACCAATGACCAACCTGCGGTTCGCTGCGCATTTGGGCGTGCGCGCTCCCGATCGACCGCTGTTCCGTTCGCTCGCGGCCTCTCCGGACCCGATCGATCAAATCCGGTTCATGGCCGATCATGGCTTCTCCGGAGTCAGCGACAATTTTCATCTTTTGCGGTCATCGGAAGAGCAGGCGCGGATCGGCGCCGAGGTCTGGCGGCTTGGGCTTGAGTTTAGCTCGTTCGTTCATGACCCGCTCAACTGGAACGGGCCGGTGTGGACCGGTCATGGCCGGACCCACCGGGATGGGCTGCAAACCTCATTGAAAGACAGCTTGGCCGCCGCTCAGCGAAGCGGCAGCCGCAGCATCGTCTGCGTGACCGGCCGAGCGGACAGTCAGAATCGGCGCGAAGCCATCGAGGCGATGGCCGCCAATCTCTCTTGGGCGGGCGATCTTGCGGCACAGGCGGAAGTGGCGCTGTGCGTGGAAGCGACGCATCCGCAGTTCGCGCCGGGCTCGCTGATCGAGCGGATCGACGAGGCGCTGGCGTTGATCGAGCGGATCGACCATCCCCATGTCCTGCTCGATTTCGATGTCGGCCATGTCGCCTTGCATGGCGATGATGTGATCAGCGCTCTCGAAGTCTGCCGAGGGCGCATTGGGGTGATTCAGATTGCCGATGTCCCGGGCCGGATCGAGCCGGGCGGCGGAACGCTCGATTGGCCGGCAATCTTCCAGGCGATCGCCGATACCGGCTATTCAGGATTGATCGAGCTTGAACTGGAGCCGTCGGGCAGAGGGGCTGCCGGAGAGCAGCTGCTGCTCGATCGGCTGGGCGCGATCAGTGGCTAGCCCAGCCGCACGTCATCCTCGCCGCGCGCGATGCGCCAGCCGAGCTCCGCGATCGCCCCGGCTCGTGCGCCATGCCGTGCGGCTGCTTCACTGGACGCGTTGCCGTCCAGCGCACGCTTGAACACGCCCTGGCGGATCGCGGCGTTGCGGAACATTGCGAAGGCGAGCGCGAACCGCCATTGCGCCGGAGGGATGACGTCCCGGCCAGTCCGCTCGCAGTAGAGCGCGACATAATCCTGCTCGGACGGGATGCCGAGCTCGGCAAGATTGCTGTCGCCAAGACCGCGATAGCCCTCGGCGGGCACTCGCCAAGCCATGACGTGCTGCGCGAGGTCAGCAAGCGGATGGCCGAGGGTGGAAAGCTCCCAGTCAAGCACCGCCAGGATTTGCGGACGGTCGGGGTGGAAGATGAGATTGTCATTGCGATAATCGCCATGAACCACCCGCGTCTCGTCGTCCTCCGGAACGTTGTGCGGCAACCACGCGATCAGCTGTTCCACCGCCTCGAGCCGCGCGGTCTGGGTCGCGCGATACTGCTTGGTCCAGCGCCCGATCTGACGCGCGAAATAATCGCCGGGCCGCCCAAAGTCGGAAAGTCCTACTGCCTGAACGTCCACCGAATGGAGGACTGCCAGGACGCGATTCATCTCGTCATAGATCGCGAGCCGCTCGTTAGGGGACATCCCCGGGAGCCGCGCATCCCAGAAATTGCGCCCGGACATATGATCCATCACGAAGAAGGGGGTGCCGATGATGTCTGGGTCTTCGCACAGCGCCAATGGCCGAGCCACCGGAACGCCGCTGTCCTTCAACGCATCAGTGACTCGATACTCCCGCTCCACGGCGTGGGCGGAAGGCAACAAGTTTCCGGGTGGCTTCTTGCGCAGCACATAGGCTGGACGGCCATCGATCAGGATGGCGTAGGTCGGGTTCGACTGGCCGCCCGCAAATTTGGTCGCGGCGACTTCGCCCACCGGAATACTGAGGTGCTGGCGAACCCAGGGGACGAGCCGCTCCAGGTTGAGCTGGTGCGGATCGCCAGCCGCGTTAGTCATATTTCGCCAGCTCGAGCCGTCCGAGCTGGTGGCGGTGCACTTCGTCCGGTCCGTCGGCAAAGCGGATCTTGCGGGCATGGGCGTAATAAGCCGCAAGGAAGAAATCCTGGCTGATCCCGGCCGCGCCATGCGCCTGCATCGCCCAGTCGATCACCTGGGTCGCCATGCTTGGCGCAACAACCTTGATCATCGCGATCTCGGCCTTGGCTTCCTTGTTGCCGACGGTGTCCATGCGGTGGGCGGCGTGCAGGGTCAGCAACCGCGCCTGATCGATCAGGATGCGGGAGTTGGCGATGCGTTCGATGATCACCCCCTGCTGCGCCAGCGGCTTGCCGAATGCCACGCGGTCCTTCACCCGCCGGCACATCGCCTCCAACGCCCGCTCGGCCATTCCGATCATCCGCATGCAGTGGTGAATTCGGCCCGGCCCAAGCCGCGCCTGAGCGATCTCGAACCCGCGGCCTTCACCCAGCAGCAGATTGCTGGCCGGCACTCGCACATTTTCGAACAGGATTTCCATATGCCCGTGCGGTGCGTCGTCATAGCCGAACACGGTCATCGGCCTCAGAACGGTGATCCCGGGCGTGTCACGCGGAACGAGGATCATCGATTGCTGCTGGTGCTTTGGCGCGCTGGGATCGGTCTTGCCCATGAAGATCATCAGCTCGCAGTCGGGATCGCCCATTCCCGAGATCCACCATTTGCGGCCATTGATCACATAGTCGTCGCCATCGCGGACGATCGAGCTCTCGATGTTGGTGGCGTCCGAGGATGCAACAGTCGGCTCGGTCATGGCGAAGGCTGAGCGGATTTCACCTGCCAGCAGGGGCTTCAGCCAGCGTTCCTTGTGCTCAGGCGTCCCGAACCGCTCCAGAGTTTCCATGTTGCCGGTGTCGGGAGCCGCGCAGTTGAACACGACCGGGCTCCAATGCACCCGGCCCATTTCCTCGCACAGCGGCGCATATTCGAGATTGGTGAGGCCAGCGCCATCCCGGCTTTCCGGCAGGAACAGGTTCCACAACCCGGCCTCCCGGGCGAGGGGCTTCAGTTCGGCGATGAGCGGAACCGAACGCCAACGGTCGCCCTCAGCGACCTGCTCATAGTAGCGTTTCTCGTTCGGGTAGATATGCGCGTCCATGAAGGCGCGCAGGCGGTTGAGAAGCTCAACCGTGCGCACGCTGTGTTCGAAGCCGGACGCTGCGCTCACTGATAGAACCCCCGGCCTTCGCCTGCGAGCCGGACCAGTAGCGG
>CBFGZJ010000225.1:0-3481 GCA_965653215.1 uncultured Sphingomonas sp.
TTGCGAGCAGCATGAGCGCACGCCGCGCAGTCCACGCCAGCCAGCCTTCCTCGCGCGGTGCCAGGAAGTCGCGCACCGGCCTTGCGCCGTGCAGCGCAACGATCGCGATGACGGCGGCGAAAACAGGGCGCCGGACCGAGATGTCCGACAGGATCATCGCGGTGGCGCCCGTCCCGGAGCGCTTCCAGCGCGCGCGTCACCTTTCAGCCGGACCTTCATCCCGTCGCTGAGCTTGACGACGCCTTCGGTCACGACCGGATCGCCGACGGCAAGGCCGCTGCTGATCTCCATCAGCCCGTCGCCGCGCATCCCCGTGCGGACCTGGGTGCGCTTGGCGACGCCCTGCTTGACGAAGACGAACCGGTCCTGACCTTCTCCCAGCACGGCCAGCTCCGGAACGGCAAGGCCGATGCGGGGGGAGGTCAGGATCGTCACATTGAGCAGCATCCCGGGCCGGATCAAATTATTGGGGTTGGGAAGCCTCGCGCGGACAGTGACCGCTCTGCTGTTCGGGTCGACCACAGTATCGATGGTCGAGATCGCGCCGCGAAAAGGCATGTTCGGATAAGCCGCCGAGCGGGCATCGATCGCCAGGCCAGGCCGCAGCGCGGGAAGGGCGGTCTCCGGCACTGGAAAGTCGAGCTTGATGACCGAGATATCGCTGATCGTGGTGATCGGCGTTCCTGCATTCACCACCGCCCCGGCGGAGATGTTGCGCAGCGAGGCGTAGCCGGAAAACGGCGCCCGGATGACCCGTTCACCGATGTCCGCCCTCACCTCGGATGCCTGTGCTCGCGCGGCGGTGGCTGCCGCGGACTGAACGTCCAGCTGAGACTGCGTCGCGAAGCCGCGTTTGCGCAGCGCCTCAATCCGGGCCAACTGACGATTCGCTTCCTGTTGCCGGGCCATGGCTTCGCGCAGCTGTGCCGATTCCTGCCCCTGAGCGAGTACCGCCAGTACCTGCCCACGACGAACGAACTCACCATCGTCGAAGCCGAGGCGCAGGATCCGCTCGGTGACGTTCGCGGACACAGTAACCTGTTCGTTGGCGCGCGCTGTCCCGACCGCCTCGATCCGGTTGGCGAACGGATAAGTGCCGACCGGCGCGATTTCAACCAGCGGCGGCGGCCGCTTTCTGCCCTGGTCGTTGCTGCCGTTGGCGCTGCCACAGGACGCAAGCAGCGCTGCGCAAACAGCGACTCCGATCCATCGTTGAGTCGTTAGCGGACGCGGGCTGATCATGGGATTGAGTGAGCGCTTACCTCGGCGGAGGTGGAGGTGACAACGGCAATAGCAGTCGCCCAGGGCGCGTTGACGGGGGCTGAACCGCTCAAGACAACATACTTCGGGCGGCTTCAACGATCTGGTCTTCAGCGGCGGCCTCCCGTGGGGCGGGCACCTGAAGCCCGGCTTGGACTGCCGGTCGCGCTTCGATCTGGTCATGCCAGCGGCGCAGATTGGGGTAGTCGGCGAGGCTCAGTCCTGACCATTCATGGCCGTGAATCCAGGGCCAGCAGCTGATGTCGGCGATGCTGTAATCAGGCCCTGCGACGAACTCTCCTTGCGCGAGTTGCTGATCGAGAACTCCGAACAGCCGGTAGCTCTCCCGTTCGTAGCGGTCGATTGCCGCAGGAAGATGCTCAGGGAAGTAGCGGCGGAATACGTTGAGCTGACCCATCATCGGGCCCAAGCCGGCGTTCTGCCAGAATAGCCATTGGATTGCCCTGCTCCGCGCCTGACTTTGAATGGGCAGCAGCTTACCGGTCTTCTCGGCCAGATATTGCAGGATGGCGCCGGATTCGAAAACTGCGAACCCGTCATCCATGATCGCGGGGATTCGCCCGTTCGGATTGATGGCGAGGAACTCGGGCTGTTTCTGCTCAAGTGAAGGAAGGTCGATCGCACGCACCTGATAGTCGAGCCCGCACTCCTCGAGCATGATCGAAACTTTGAAGCCGTTCGGAGTGCTTGCGGTGTAAAGCTCGATCACGGCGCTCTCCTTCTCGAATGAGCGCCCGTTACCACCCCTTCAGGCTAAAGTGCACGTCTCTTTGGCTGCGCAGCAATTGCTGGTGCGGCCGATAGCTCCTCGGTGAGCCCCTCTGCGGTTAGCTCCGGCATTGATTCGACTGCGACGGTTCGGCTGGCGCCGTGGAGCTGTGCGATGATTTTGGCAGCCTGGTCGCGAAGATTAGGGTCCGGGCTGGTCATGAGCTTGCCCACATGGAGCATGGTCAAGGTCCGGTGAGCTTCCGCGGCACAGCGATTGTCGGTCGACAAGCTCAACGCGAGTTCCGCATTCGCCCGGCGGGCGTGGTAGGTGGGGTCCCGGTCCATATCGCTTGATCCAATCCGAGTTTACTCCTCCTTATAACACGCAAATTTTACAACCGGCATTCACTTGTATTAACTCCCCGAAACGGTCCTGAGGCAACCTGAGCTGACGGGTTCGCGTTTTCGAGTCATGCGCCACGCTCATCCGGTCACTGCCTGGGATCGCCTCAAGTCGATCAGTGCGGTCGTCGCCATTCATGCTGCCTTGGCGTTCGCCTTCCTCAACATGTCGGGGAAGATGCCCGAGCGCCTGACCGAGCAGTCGGTGCTGGATATCTTCAACGTCCCGGAGGAGCGACCTCCGGAACCGATTGTGGAGCTTCAGGAGGAGCAATCCCAACCCAAGGAAGAGGAAGGTGCGGCCTCTCCAGAGAACATCCGGAGCGAGGCGTCGCCAGTGGTCGCGCCCAAGCCGGAGATCAAGCTTCCGACGCCGCCGCCGGTGATTGCCGCACCGAAGCCGGCGGAAGGACCTGACCCCTCCCAAGGCGCTTCCGATCGTCCGGGACCAGGAACGGGCGCAGGCGGAATCGGCACGGGAACCGGCAGCGGTGGGTCGGGCAGCGGCACCGGCGGGGGCGGTGGCGGCGGAATGGCGAGCCGGCCCGCGTTGCTCCGGGGGATCACCAACCGTGATTACCCCGCGGCCCTCCAGCGCGGCTGGCCGCGCGGCGGTGCGATCTTCCTGAGGCTGAGGATCGAGCCCAACGGCCGTCCCAGCCGCTGTGACGTGATGCGCTCGTTCGGCAACCCGATGGCCGATCAGTGGACCTGTTCATTGATCATGGAACGCGGTGTCTTCCGCCCCGCAACCGACGATAATGGCCGGCCGGTTTCAGCTTGGTTCGGCTATATCCAGCGCGACACCGGGCGGTTCGACGGCTGATCACACGTCTTCGAGCCGCTTCCCTTTCGTCTCACGCACCAACACCAGCGCCACAAGCAGCGACACGGCCGTGAAGAATGCCGGATACCACAGGCTGGCGTAGAGATTGCCGGTAATCGCCACCAACGCGAAACTGGTCACCGGCAGGAACCCGCCAACCCAGCCGGTGCCCACATGGTAGGGCAGGGACATGGCGGTGTAGCGGATGCGGGTCGGGAACATCTCGACCAGCATCGCCGCGAGGGCAAGCGCATCCTGCTG
>CBFGZJ010000226.1:0-3469 GCA_965653215.1 uncultured Sphingomonas sp.
CTGGGCGTGCTGGCGTTGCTTGGCCCACGCGCGCCGCCGGCAATCAAGGTGCTGCTCGTTGCGGTTGCCATCATCGATGACATCGGTGCGGTGGTGATCATCGCGCTGGCTTACACGCAAGCGATCAATGGCGCCGCGATCGGGCTTGCGCTGGTCATCCTCACCGCCATGGCAACCATGAACCTGTTTGGCGTGCGAAATCTGTGGCCCTATCTGATTGGCTTCCTGCTGCTCTGGGTGGCAGTTCATGAAAGCGGGGTTCACGCCACCATCGCGGGGGTGCTTGCGGCACTGACCATTCCCCTGGGCAGGAATGAAGAGCGGTCGCCGCTGCGAACGCTTGAACATCGGCTGCATCCGTGGGTGATGCTCGGCATCCTCCCGCTGTTCGGGTTCGTGAGCGCAGGAGTGACGATCGACGGCGCCTCGCAGCTTCTGCAACCGCTCCCGATCGGTGTGGCGATGGGGCTGTTCCTGGGCAAGCAGCTGGGCGTCTTCGGAGCGGTATGGCTCGCCGACCGCAGCGGAATAGCGCCCAAGCCAGCCGGAGTGGGGTGGAGCCAGCTTTATGGCGCGGCGATGCTGTGCGGCATCGGCTTCACCATGAGCTTGTTCATCGGCGGGCTCGCCTTCCCTGGCCAGCCTGAACTTGCCGACGAGGCGAAGCTCGGTACGATGGCCGGATCGATCCTGTCGGCGATTGCCGGAGCGTTAGTACTGCGTCTTGCGGCTCCCGCCACGCCGCCACCGCCGGCTGATCAACGGGAGTGGGACGCGGTTTTCGCTGGCTCTGACGAGCATTAGACGCCAAAGGCGGCGCTTTGCGCCGCACAGGACGATCATGGACCATTTCGAATTCCGCGACGGGCAGGCCTTCTGCGAAGATGTTGCCCTGAAGGACATCGCCGAAGCGGTCGGCACCCCAGTCTATGTCTATTCGCGAGCTACTCTGGAGCGTCATGCGCAGGTCTTTACCCAGGCTTTGTCGGGGCTCGACAATCCCTGGATTGCATTTGCGCTGAAGTCGAATCCGAACCTGGCGGTCGTCAAAGTGCTGCAGCGGCAGGGCTTCGGGGCCGACGTCGTCTCCGGCGGAGAGTTGGCGCGCGCGCTTGCGGCCGGAATGGCGCCTGGAGACATCGTTTTTTCCGGAGTGGGGAAGACACAGGTTGAGCTTGCCCAGGGGCTGGATGCCGGCATTGGTCAATTCAACCTGGAATCCGAAGAAGAGGCAATCGAGCTTGCCCGGATCGCGGAGGCGCGGGGCGTGCGTGCCGCCTGCGCGCTTCGAGTCAATCCGGATGTCGATGCGGGGACTCATGAGAAGATCTCGACCGGCAAGGCGGAGAACAAGTTCGGAGTTCCGATCGATCGCGCCGAACAGCTGTTCGCGCACCTGTCGCGCCTTTCTGGCTTGGATCTACGCGGGGTGGCAGTGCACATCGGCAGCCAGCTTTCAAGCCTCGCGCCGATGGAGTCGGCATTCGCACGGCTGGGGCAACTGATCGAAACCCTCCGCTCAGCGGGGCACCGGGTCACCCATGCCGACCTGGGCGGCGGACTGGGCGTGCCCTACAAGGCCGGCGAAATCATGCCGAGCCCGGCCAAGTATGGCGAGATGGTCGCCCGCGTCACCCGTGGGTGGGATGTCCGGCTGATGTTCGAGCCGGGTCGAGTGATCTCGGGCAATGCCGGCGTGTTGCTGACGCGGGTCGTTCGGGTAAAGCGCGCCTCAAATGGTCCACCGTTCGTGGTCGTCGACGCAGCCATGAACGATCTCGCCCGCCCGGCACTCTACGGCGCGTGGCATGACTTTGAGGCGGTCCGGCCGACCGGGGAGCGGATGACGGCGCATATCGTCGGTCCGATCTGCGAGACCGGCGACACCTTCGCCCGTGATCGGGATTGTGACGCCGTTGGATCGGGTGACCTTGCCATGTTCCGGACTGCCGGAGCCTACGGCGCGACCATGGCGTCAAGCTACAATAGCCGGGGCTTCGTTGCCGAAGTGCTCGTCGATGGTGACAAGTTCGCGGTGGTCGCCGACCGCATCCTGCCGGAGACGATCTTCGCCGCCGAGCGAGTACCCGACTGGCTGGCCTGACGCAGCTCAGGCAGCCTGCGAGCTGGTCCCGCCCTGAGTCTGGCGCCGTTGCTCCACCGCTTCGGCAAGCCGGTCGAACATCGGACCGGTCTGGTCCCAGCCGATGCAGCCATCAGTGATGCTCTGCCCGTAGGTCAGCGACTTTCCGGGTGCGAGGTCCTGGCGGCCATGGACCAGATTGCTTTCGATCATCACGCCCATGATCCGGCGCTCGCCCGCTGCCACCTGACGCGCAACTTCGTCGATCACCAGCGGCTGGTTCGCCGGGTCCTTGCGGCTGTTGCCATGGCTGGCGTCGATCATCAGGCGGCAATCGACCTTGGCCTCCGCGGCCTGCTGACAGGCGTCTTCGACATGCTTGGCGTCGTAGTTGGGCTCCTTTCCGCCACGAAGGATGATGTGGCAGTCGGGATTTCCTGCAGTCGACACGATCGCTGAGTGGCCAGCCTTGGTGACGGACAGGAAGTGGTGCGGCTGGGATGCGGATTTGATCGCGTCGCAAGCGATGCGCAAATTGCCGTCTGTGCCGTTCTTGAACCCGACCGGGCAGGACAGGCCGGATGCCAGCTCGCGGTGGACCTGGCTCTCGGTGGTGCGGGCGCCGATCGCTCCCCACGCAACCAGATCCGCGACATATTGTGGGGTCATGACGTCGAGGAACTCCGTCCCCGCCGGCATGCCCATTTCGTTGATGTCGAGCAGAAGCTCGCGAGCGATCTTCAGGCCCTTGTTGATGTTGAAGCTGTCATTGAGGTCCGGATCGTTGATCAGCCCTTTCCAGCCGACGGTCGTGCGCGGCTTTTCGAAATAGACGCGCATGACGATTTCGAGCCGGTCCTTCAGCCTTTCGCGCTCGGCCATGAGAAGGCGCGCATAGTCGCGGGCTGAAGCAGGGTCGTGAACCGAACAGGGCCCAACCACGACCAGCAGCCGGTCGTCGCTGCCGTCGAGGATCGCGTGGATCGCGCGCCGCGCTTCGAACACAGTGTCACCCGCCGCGTCGTTGCAGGGGAAATCGCGCAGCACATGCGATGGCGGCACGACTTCCTGGATATTGACGATCCTCAGATCATCGACGTTGTGGCGGGTCATTCAAAAGTCCATTCTCTTGTCTGTTTTTAGCCGGCGCTACGGCCGAAATCGGCCTCCGCGACATCCTGCCCCTGTTCAATGATACCGCGACGGATGGTGCTTGTGCGGCTGAACAGTTCGAACAGCGTGTCGCCGTCATCGCGGCGAATGGCACGCTGCAGGACGGTCAGGTCCTCGCTGAACCGCTGCAGCGTATCCAGCACCGCGGTCTTGTTGGCAAGAAAGATATCGCGCCACATCACGGGGTTGGACGCCGCGATCCGCGTAAAATCG
>CBFGZJ010000227.1:0-3457 GCA_965653215.1 uncultured Sphingomonas sp.
TCACCGACTACGCAATTTACATGCTCGATCCGGAAGGGCGGATCGTTACCTGGAATGCGGGTGCTGAACGGGCCAAGGGCTACACCGCCGACGAGGTTATCGGGCATCATTACTCGCGCTTCTTCACGCCGGAGGACCAGACCGCCGAATTGCCGAACCGCGCGCTAAGGATCGCTGCCCGGGAAGGACGCTACGAGGCTGAAGGCTGGCGAGTTCGCAAGAACGGTGAGCGTTTCTGGGCCAATGCCGTCATCGATCCGGTGCGAGCGGATGACGGCACGCTGCTGGGTTTCGCCAAGGTCACCCGCGACATCACCGAGCGCAAGGAGGCCGAGCGAGCGCTGTTCAGCAGCGAGCAGCGCTTCCGGATGCTGGTCCAAGGCGTCCGTGATTATGCGATTTACATGCTCGACCGTGAAGGACACGTCAGCAACTGGAATGCCGGCGCGGAGTCGATCAAGGGCTACAAGGCGGACGAAATTGTCGGCCGCCATTTTTCCCAATTTTACACCGAGGGCGACCGCGCAAAAGGAGAGCCGGCCCGCGCGCTCCAGATTGCTCTTGATGAGGGCAAATATGAGCGGGAGTCGTGGCGCGTCCGCAAGGACGGCTCGCTGTTCTGGGCGCACGTCCTGATCGACCCCATCTACGATGAGGATGGCGAGCATGTCGGCTTTGCCAAGGTCACGCGCGATGCCACCGCGCAGAAGAAGGCACGCGAAGAGCTGGAAGAAGCGCGCGCCGCCTTGGCCCAATCACAGAAGCTGCAGGCGCTGGGTGAGCTTACCGGCGGCATCGCTCATGACTTCAACAATCTGATGACGGTGGTCTCTGGTTCTGCGGACTTCCTGCTGAAGAATGAACAATTGCCAGTCGAGAAACGCCGTCACCATCTCACCGCGATCGCCGAGACGGCAAAGCGCGCCATCGACCTTACCGATCACCTGCTAGCGTTCGGGCGTCGCCAGCGCATCAATCCGCAGGTGATTGATCTCAAGGAACGGCTGGGCGCCTTTGCGGACATCCTTTCCCGCACAATCGGCAGCAAGATTGAGTTCACGCTCCAATTTTCCGACGAGGTCTGCAACGTCGAGGTTGATGGGGCTCAGCTCGAAACGGCGATCCTGAACGCCGCGGTGAATGCTCGCGACGCCATGCCGGACGGCGGAGCGCTGACAATCTCCATCGGTCGGGTAGAGCGGGACGAGCAGCAATTTATCGCAATCCGAGTGAGCGATACCGGATTGGGCATGCCCGAGCGTGTGTTGGAGCGCGCATTTGAGCCGTTCTTCACAACCAAGGAGGTCGGAAAGGGCACCGGGCTCGGCCTGTCGCAGATCCATGGATTTGCGGCGCAGGCCGGTGGCTGGGCCGAGATCGAGTCGCGCGAGGGAGAAGGAACGACCGTTTCGCTGATCCTGCCCTGCACGGACAAGGCGGTTGCAAGCGAAGAGTCCCAGGATTGCTCTCAACCTCTACCCGAAGGCGTAAGGGTCCTCCTCATCGAGGACAATGCGCAGGTTCGCGAGTTTGCCGACGCAATGCTGAAGGATCTTGGATGCGAGGTGACCGCTGTCGCGAACGGCGATGAGGCGCTTGCGGCAATCGAGCAAACGCCGATCGACCTGGTGGTTTCGGACGTGGTGCTGCCAGGCATCAGCGGCCTGGAGATCGCCCGCCACCTGAGCCGAATTCGTCCGCATCTCCCGGTCTTGCTGACGACCGGCTACAGCGAAGAGACGATCGATTTCGGCGGCGAATTTCCGCTGCTGCCGAAGCCGTACCGGGCGCGGGAACTCAGCTCCGCGATGGCGGCGGCGCTCGCACGATCGACCCGGTCCGGAGAGCCGGTCGAATAACGACCTAGGCTGACGCTGGACCGGGAGGCGCGCGGTGCCACTCGAGCTGTGCCGTCACGCCATTCGTCTGCGCCTCTAGGATCAGGCTGTCCTCCTCGAACCGGTAATGACGTTCCTGATTCCCGTGAACGGTCGGCTCGGATGAGCCGGCGACATGGTGAATGACGACTTCCCGCTCCTCATCGACCGCGAATGACCCATAGTAGGAGCTATAGTGGATTGGCCCTGAAGGGCCCGCCGCATCGCTCTTGCTGTCACCCGCCCAGTCATCGCCTCGCAGCTGGCACGACATCCAGCCGTCCGGCGTGTAGAGGATGATGCCGTTCGGCCGACGTCCGTAGGGGAACACCTGGGTCCCGTCAGCTTGTGTCACCGTACAAGAGGTCAGGTGCCAGGCCCCGACAAAGTGATCGCGAACTTGCTCGTCGTTGGCCATCCGCCGCCTGCTCAAGCTGCGGCCGGCAGTGACGCCATGTCGATGACGAAGCGGTATTTCACATCGCTCTTCAACATTCGCTCGTACGCGGTCTCGACACTTGCTGCGTCGATGAGCTCGATGTCGGCGACGATCCCATGCTCAGCACAAAAATCGAGCATCTCCTGCGTTTCCGCCATGCCCCCTATCAACGACCCGGCAAGACTCCGCCGCTTGAAGATCAGGTTCATGCTTCCCGGAGCAATGTGCTGCTCGGTGCCGGCCCCAAGCAGCACCAGCGTTCCATCACGCTTCAGCAGCTGGACATAGGAATCAAGGTTCTGGCTGGCCGAAACGGTGTTCAGGATCAGGTCGAAGGTTCCAGTGTGAGCGGCAACTGCGTCTGGATCAGTGACGATCAGGACATCGTCTGCCCCAAGCCGCTTCGCTTCTTCGATCTTGTGCGGCGAACTGGTGAACGCGACCACGGTCGCACCAAGTGCATCGGCGATCTTCACGCCCATGTGACCAAGGCCACCAATTCCGACGATGCCCACCTTCTTGCCGGGGCCGGTGTTCCAATGCCGCAGCGGCGAATAGACGGTAATCCCGGCACACAGGAGCGGCGCGACCGCCGCCAGTTGCGAGGGATCGTGCCGCACGCGAACAGCGAAATGTTCAGGTACGACGATGTGGTCCGAGTATCCCCCATAGGTCGGCAGTCCCAGCTTCTTGTCGAAGCCTCCGTAGGTGCCGGTAAAGCCATGTTCGCAGAACTGCTCGACACCCTCTTGGCAGGATCCGCAGGTCCGGCAGCTATCAACCATGCAGCCGACCCCGACGATGTCGCCGGTTGCAAATTCCGAGACGGAAGCGCCAACTTCGCTGATCCGGCCGACGATCTCGTGTCCGGGGACGCAGGGGTAATGCGGATCGCCCCACTCTCCACGGGCGAAGTGGACGTCGGAGTGGCAGACACCGCAATACAAAATCTCGATCCGGACATCCTGCGGTTCGAGGTCGCGGCGTGGGAAGGTGAAGGGGCCAAATTTGTCGGCACTGTGGGCAGCAATCGCGCGGGCTTCGCTCATAAGGCACTCCTTCGGGGTTGATCGGCGAGGTCACTGAGCAGGAACAGGAAAAGACCTGCTAGGATCCCTCGCAGTTGTGGGTCAAACTTCTC
>CBFGZJ010000228.1:0-3454 GCA_965653215.1 uncultured Sphingomonas sp.
GAAAGGAGAGCCGGAACGCCGGGATCCTATTCGCAACCCCGGAGGCATCCCGGAGGCGGCCGGAGGCTTCGCTCCGATCCGTCGGATCCAGCCAGAAACTATGCTCGGCCATTACCATGCAAGCTTCAGCGGCACCCAGGCGAGTGATAACAACACGGGAGTCGGCTTGGCGGTCGAGTAGGACCAAAGCGCCCAGCGCCACCTCGCCATGCGCCGCCCGCGGCTCCCGAACTGCGACCTTAGTCGTATACTGTGCTACCGAAGCTTGCGGCAAGCGTCGACTTGCCCTGCCCGGTCCCGCCCAGGAAGAGGATAGCCCCGGCCGAAGCCCCGACAGCCGATGCGTGGAGAACCAAGCGTCCAGCATGGGCGATCAGGCGAGGAAGTATCTGATCGAACAGAAGGTGCTGCAGTGTCGCGGGCGTCAGGTCCCTGCCGGCAAGTAGCGCGCAGGTCCTGAGTATGCGATCTACTTCGAACATTGCGTGAGGCGCGAAGCTCAGGATGAGCCGATCGCCAGCAGTAAGCTGGACCTCGAACCCGCCGCCCGAGAAAAGACATTCCTGAGAATCGTCGCTTGGACCTTCGAGCCGTCGGAGTGACCAATCACTTGGAAGCGCATCCTGGAAGTCGGCGAGGATCCAGTCGATCGACGTCATTGCGCGCCGGTCGGCGTCGGGTAGAAATCCGATGCGTGTCAGTGATCTAGGCTCGCGGGATCTTCTGTGCGTTCGACTCGGCCTTGCCTTCAGATTCTTTAACCGAACCCTTTCCGCTGGCCGTGAAACGCGCCATGTCGCCGTACATGGTGAGCTTAGGCGGCTGATAAGGGCGGCGTCCTGTTGTGACTTTGTCCATTCTCAGTCTCCTCGTGATGCGGCGGAGTCCGGTACGGTCTCGAACCAGTTGGCAAGATAGAGGCTCGAAAGCCAATCTGCAAACCTGGCTTCCGAATTCCGACACTCAAGCGCTCGGTCCCAATCCACGTAGCGTTGTATCAGTGCCGACGGATTCGGCTCTCTCTGCCTGCCCCCTCCCGCAACCAGCAAGGCACCTGTGAAAGCCCAGCCAAGATGCTCCTTACCGCGACGCCAAGCCACCGCGTCGGGAAGCCGCCCGCGCATTGCCCGACGCAGAATGAATTTAGTCATGCCGTTTCGCTGGCGCTGCAGGAGCGGAAGCGAGCGGCAGAACTGGACGAGGCGAACGTCGCAAAATGGGTCGCGCGGTTCGATCCTCAGCTGCGCGGCAACCCGGTCGTAACGCTCGCGCGCTACTATAAGATTGGCGTCTAACCAGGAGGCCTCGAACTCTCCCTCAGCGCCGACCGCGCGGTTCCTCGCCGCCTGCCGGCGGCCAGCAAGATCAAGCCTCAATGCGAAGGCGGATCCTGCGATCCCGGCGTCAATATGTCGGCGGTCGCGCAACACATCGAGGGTTTCTTGCTTGAGCCGCCGGACAAAGCCAGGCGCAAAGGCCTGCCAAAGAGCTTTTGAAAGCGATCGCCAGACGGGCCAGCCATCGCCCCAGACGCGCTGCTCGCCCCGCGCTTCCCGGAGCGCCAGGCCGATGCGGCCTCGTCGAAGCAGGCTGGCGAGGGTCCGGTCCGAGGCAAGCACCACGTCCGCCCCGACGCCATCCAGAACCACCCTGACCCCTGCCCGATGCGCGTCGAGATAGACCGCCCGCAACAGCGTCATGTGACCATCGAACGGTTCGAGGCTGCCCGCCGTAAGCGACCCCAACGCTTGAAAGTAAGACTCCAAGCTCGCCCAGCTGACGGTGACGGGTGCGATGCCGTCCAACACCTCGAGCAGAGTAGTTACAGATCGCGTTTCAGGACACTCATCTGCATTGGGACCGACGGCGGAGAAGGTCCTGAGTGGCCCTGCGTCGCCCATTGCCAGCGGTGCCGCGATGGCCACAACCGACGCGGAATCCAAGCCTACCGACAACGTGGCGCCGACCGATCCGGCGCTTCGCAACCGGCAGCGTACAGCCTCTTCGAAATGCGTCAGGAATGCCTCTGCATAGTCGGCATCAGATCGGAGGGACAGCTCCTCGACCGGACCGAATTTCCAGAAGGCCCCGACTTTCAGCCCGGTGGGATCGACGCTGAGCACATGCCCCGGCGGAAGCCGGAGCACGCCTTTGAAAAACGTTGATTCTAGATCGGCACCTTCGAGGTTCGCCAAATAATCAGCGATGCGCGCGTCGTTCAGACGAGGCTTGAGGAGCTCATGCCGAAGAATGGCTCGGGCCTCAGTAGCGAAAACAAGTGCTGCTCCGGGCAGCGGGGCATAAAGTAACTGGCGCATGCCCATTGGATCGCGCGCGCAGAGCAGCCGGGACCGGTCCTCATCCCAGATCGCGAAGGCAAAATCGCCGATGAGCTGCGTTACGCATCCATCGCCCCATTTCGCATAGGCTTCGCTAATGAGCTCGCCGTCCCCGATGGTCCTGCCCGCGCTGTGAATGGCCAAGGCTCGAAGCAAGTCCTCGCGATTGTCGAGGCGCGCATCCGCCGTGATAACAATCTTCCTCCGGTGGTTCTCCAGCGGGAGCTGCTCCTCTGCCGCTTCCGATGTGGTCGCTAGCAGGCAGTGGCCGAGCGCAGCCCGACGACCCTGCCACGCCCCGGTTCGATCCGGGCCTCGTGACCGCAAGGCCCGAAGCAAAGGGGAAAGGTCGAGTGCCTGCGGGCGGCCATCGAACGAGACCGCGCCGCAGATGCCGCTCATGCCTCGAGCCCCATCGGTGCCTCGCGAAGCACGTCTACCGCCCGCCCGCCTTCAATTTGAACCTTCCGATCAGCGAGGGCGAGCGTCGCCGGGCGATGCGTGATGAGGAGCACGGTCCGCGACCGAAGCGCCGATTTGCACGCGTCGACGAATGCCTGCTCTCCATTGAGGTCGAACATGCTTGTCGCCTCGTCGAGGATCAGGATCGGCGGATCGTAAAGGAGCGCCCGGGCCAAAGCGAGCCGCTGCCGCTGCCCGCCGGACAGGCGCACCCCGTTGTCACCGACAATCGTATCAAAACCTTGAGGAAGGTCGCTGATAAAGCCCGAAGCCTGGGCGAGATCGGCCGCGGCCTCGAGCTGTGCAGTCGGGGAGTCGCGGCCGAACAGGATGTTGTCGCGAATGCTGCCGTTGAACAGCAACGGCCGCTGCGGGACGACTCCGATCTGGCGCCGCAGATCCTGCAATCGAAGGTTTGCGATATCCATCCCGTCGAGGTGGATGGTCCCCGAACCGGCGGAATGGAACCTCAATAGCAGGCTGACGAGGGTCGTTTTGCCCGCGCCATTGGGGCCGAGCAACGCGACCGTCTCTCCTGCCGCAATCTCGAGATCGAGCAGATCGAAGATCGGCTCGCGCCCGGGATAGGCGAAGGCGACGCCCTGAAAGTGAATGGCGCCCGAGACGCGCGTCAGCTTGAAGGCGGCCGGATC
>CBFGZJ010000229.1:0-3436 GCA_965653215.1 uncultured Sphingomonas sp.
CGCGACAATCAAGCCGGCGAAATCATCGTCACGGGAGTTCGGCGCGAGGCTGGAGACGTGCTTGGTGGCATCTCAGTGCTCGACGAGGCGGACCTCATCCGCGAGGTTCGGCCCAGCTTGGGCGAGACGCTGGCGCGGCAGCCAGGCGTCTCAGCAACCAGCTTCGGGCCAACCGCGTCGGCACCGATATTGCGCGGGCTGTCCGGCGACCGCATCCGGGTTCTGACCGATGGCATCGGCAGCCTCGACCTTTCCACCTCCGGTCCTGATCACGCAATCGCGATCAACCCGCTGACGGCGGAGCGCATCGAGGTGCTGCGCGGCCCGGCGGCTCTGCTGTTCGGGTCTTCGGCCATCGGCGGAGTGGTCAACGTTATCGACTCCCGCATCCCTCGACAGAAACCCGATGGTCCGGGGCGCGTAGGCGTGGTCGCATCCTACGGGAGCGCGGCCGACGAACGCTCGGTCAACGGGTCCGTCGATCTCCCACTCGGCGGACATCTGGTCGCTCATGGCGATGTCAGTTGGTCGAAGAGCGACGATCTGCAGGCCGGCGGCTATTTCCTGTCCAAACGGCTGCGCGAGGAGGCCGCAAGCAGCCCCTCGAGCGAGATCCGGGAGCTTGCAGGACTGAAAGGCGAGATCCCCAACTCCGCCGCGAACTCCCACGAGTTCTCTGGCGGCGTCGCCTATATCGACAACGGACTAAACATTGGCGCGTCGATCACCCGCCGCGAAAGCGAGTATGGCGTGCCCATTCGCTATTCCCTTGATCCCGACGGAGAAGTCGAAGCGCCGACGATCGATGCCAGGCAGACGCGCTACGACACGCGGATCGAAGCTCCACTCGGCGGTGTTTTCGAGCAGCTGCGGGTCCGCGCAGGCTATGCCAATTATCGGCACGACGAAGTGGAGGATACGGGCGAGATCGGCTCCAGTTTCTTCAGCAAGGGCGGAGAAGGCAGGCTTGAGCTTGTCCAGGCCGACCGATCCAGCTGGGGCGGATCAAGCGGGTTTCAATATCTCGAGCGCAACGCGAAGATTCGTGGCGAGGAAAAATTCCTGCCCGACAGCCGGCAACGTCAGGCCGGCCTGTTCACGCTGCAAACAATTGTTGCGGGACGGCTGCGGATCGAAGCAGGCGGCCGGGTCGAGCTGAGCAAGCTGAGGGCCGATGCGGATGATCAGCTCGGCACGCCCGGCCGGTCACGGAGGTTCACAACTTTCTCCGGCTCGCTCGGCGGCCAGTATGAGTTCACTCCGGGCTGGCGCGCCGGATTGACCATGTCGAGCAGCGCCCGCGCCCCGTCGATCAACGAGCTTTTCGCGAACGGGCCCCATGTTGGCAGTCAGGCTTTCGAGATTGGCGATCCGGATCTCGATCCTGAGCGAAGCCTGAGCATCGAGGGCAGCCTGCGCCATCAATCGGGCCCGCTCCGGCTAACCATCAACGCCTACTATAGCCGCTTTTCCAACTACATCTTCCAGGCGCCGACGGGCGGGATCGACGAGGATAGCGGCCTCGCCATCTACGAATTTCGCCAGGGCCGCGCCAACTATTATGGCATCGAGGCCGAGGCTCAGGCGAAGCTCGGCCCTATGGGCGGGATCGACTGGGGATTAGAAGCAATCGGCGATGCGGTTCGTGCCAAGGTTCGCGGCTTCGGTCCGGCACCTCAGATTCCTCCGGCACGCGTGATTGCGGCCCTGACCGGTGCAAAGGGCCAGTTCGATGGCCGGTTCGAGATCGAACATGCATTCGCCCAGCGACGAACCGCTTCGCTCGAGACCGACACACCGGCCTACACTCTGGTTGGGGCCTCACTTGACTGGCACCCGTTCACGGAGCGGCCCGAACTCACTCTATCGCTGAGCGGGAACAATCTGTTTGACGTCGTCGCTCGCCGGCACTCCAGCCTGCTGAAGGATTATGCGCCGCTCGCCGGGCGCGACGTGCGGCTCGGCCTGCGGTTTGAGTTCTGATCCGGAACCGCAGGGTCCGTCCAAGCGCTTGGACGGCTAGGTTTGCGAAAGGGATTGACGATGTTGGGAAAAGTTGCGGGTGCTCTCATTGGCCGGCGGCTCGCCGGCCGCAACGATGGAGCCAAGGGCGCGATTCTAGGGGCTGGAGCCGCTGCGCTCGCCCGCCGCGGCTTTGGGCCGCTCGGGACTGCGCTCGCCCTCGGCTGGGGAGCGAAGAAGCTTTACGAGTGGAACCGCGAACGCCGACGTCCGGCTCGCTACCCCTCTGAAGCGACTCCATCGTCCCGCGCGGGCTGATCGCTCCCTTCGGGTCCGCTGATATAGGGCTCGACCTGCCCCTTCAGCTTGATCGTCATCGGATTTCCGTACCGGTCGCGGCTGCGGCCGGCGGCGACTCGGATCCACCCTTCGGAGATGCAATATTCTTCGACGTTGGTCTTTTCCTGACCATTGAACTTGATGCCGACCCCCTGCTTCAGCAGCTCGGCGTCGAAATAGGGGCTGCGCGGGTCGAGGCTCAGTCGGTCGGGGAAGGAAGTGGACATGGTGATCGCTCCAGCGGTGTAGCGGGCCGCTAACGCCCGCCGTACGGTCAGGTCAATCTCCCCTTCCCTGCGGACCCATTCCAACGATAGGAATGTTGAAGACGAGGACGTCAACGTCCCGACGAAAGGTGAGGATGACCGAACCGACCCGCCGCCCTAATCGGCCGGCGCTTGCGCTGCATGTTCCCGAGCCTCCGTCGCGGCCGGGCGAACCTCCGGACTTTTCGAACATCGTTATCCCGCCGGCAGGAGAAGCGCAGCGTCCCGATGTGAGCGTTGCGGCTTCGGAAACGCATCCGCTCTGCGCCACCTTGATCCGGGTCCTTGATGACGATCATCAGGCGCGCGGGCCGTGGGATCCCCGTCTTGACCCGGAGAAGCTGCGCGAAATGCTGGCGCACATGGTCACCTTGCGCGCGTTCGACGACCGCATGTTCCGCGCGCAGCGGCAGGGGAAGACCAGCTTCTACATGAAGGCGACCGGCGAAGAGGCGGTAGCGATCGCCGCCGCTCACGCGCTTGACCGCGACGACATGTGCTTCCCGACGTACCGGCAGCAGGGGTGGCTGATTGCCCGCGGCTATCCACTCTTCAAGATGATGTGCCAGATCTACTCGAACGCGGGCGATCCGCTCCACGGACGCCAGCTGCCGATCATGTATTCCGACAAGGAGCACGGTTTCTTCTCGATATCCGGCAATCTTGCCACCCAATATCCGCAGGCGGTCGGCTGGGCGATGGCGTCGGCGATCAAGGGGGACAGCAGGATCGCGATCGGCTGGACCGGGGAGGGAGCGACCGCTGAAGGAGATTTCCACGCGGCGCTGACCTTCGCCGCAGTCTACCGGGCGCCGGTGATCCTGGCGATCGTGAACAATCAATGGGCGATATCGAGCTATTATGGGATT
>CBFGZJ010000230.1:0-3432 GCA_965653215.1 uncultured Sphingomonas sp.
CCCTCGAAGAGATCAACACAGGCTTCCACCTGATGCAGGCGGGGGAAAGCATCCGTTCGGTCGTGGTATACGGTTAGGCTAAACAGGCCTCGCGTCCGAGGCGGATTGACAAAGTCAGGCCTCAACGCGACAAGACGCGCGTTCGCGAGGAGTTTCACGTGATCCGTCCCGGTTCAAGCTCGATCAACTGGTGGCGCTGGCCGACGCACGTCCGCGGCATGCCTTGGTGCGCCTGATCTAGACCCTTCGTCAGACAGTCGGATTTCACCAGCCTGCCGCTTCCCCGGCAGGCTTTTTTATTCCAATGCGAGCGCATCATGATCATCGTCCTCAAACCCAGTGCCCCCGCCGAAGCTGTTGACGAGCTGCTTGGCTTGATTGCTTCCAAGGGGCTTCAGCCATTGCATATGCCCGGCAGCGAGCGCGTCGTGCTTGGCGCGCTTGGCGATGAGCGCGCCCTGGCGGAATTGAACCTCGAAAGCCGCGACTGGGTGGAATCGGTGAAGCCGATCCTGTCCCCGTACAAGATGGTCAGCCGCGAGGTGCACTCCGAGAGCACGGTGGTCACGATCGGTGGCCATGAAATTGGTGACGGCGTGCTCCGGCTTATTGCCGGACCCTGTTCGGTCGAGACGAAGGAGTCGCTCACCGCCAGCGCTCAGACGGTGAAGGACGCGGGCGTGACCATCCTTCGCGCCGGCGCGTTTAAGCCGCGCACCAGCCCTTATGACTTTCAAGGGCAGGGACTGGAAGGATTGAAGCTTCTCGCCGAGGTTGCTCGCGAACTTGGTCTGGCAACAGTGACCGAAGTGATGGAGCCGGGTGAGGTCGATGCGGTGGCCGATCATGCCGACGCGTTGCAGGTTGGCACCCGCAACATGCAGAATTATCCGCTGCTCCGCGCCCTCGGACGGTTGCAGAAGCCGGTGCTGCTCAAGCGAGGCATGTCGGCACGACTGGAAGAGCTGCTGCTGGCAGCAGAGTATATTGTGTCGGCGGGCAATCCCAACGTCATCTTGTGCGAGCGCGGCATTCGAACCTTCGAGACCGCGATGCGCAACACGCTCGATCTCAACGCCGTTCCCTTTCTCAAGGCGAAGTCCCATCTGCCGGTCATGGTCGATCCGTCACACGGCACCGGGAGCCGCGACCTGGTCGCTCCAATGGCGCTTGCTGCGGCGGCCTGCGGCGCTGATGGCCTGTTGATCGAGGTGCATCACGACCCCGCCCATGCGTGGTCCGATGGGGCGCAGACGCTCTATCCTGATCAATTCAACACGCTGGTTGGCCACCTGCGGGGCGTGTGCGGCGCTCTGGGCCGAGACGTCGCATGAACGTTCCGGCGACGATCAACGCAGGCGAAGCGTTCGCCCTGACAGCGGAGCTCGCGCGCGTCGGCGCCGAGGCGCTGCGCCTTTACGCCAAGCTGACGGACAATGGCCGCCGCAGCGACACCTTGTTGTATGAGGATACCAGCGGAGACAGCCTGATCCTCGACGCCGCGGCACTGCGGATCGAATCCCGCGGTGGAGAGGTCACGGTCGAAGCTCTCTCGCCGGGTGGCAGGCTGGCCCTCAAGGCGCTTGCTCAGCGATTATCCGCGCACCGGATCGACAGTTCCGAGTCCAGCGCACGTTTCGGCTTCGAGCGATGCGAGTCGGCCGATGAGGAAGAAAGGCTCGCCGCGCCATCACCGCTGGACGTAGTGCGGGAGCTTGGGCTGCGCTTCACCAACCTCCTTGGCGACGAGCCGCTGGCGCTCTCGCTTCCGGGTGTCCTTGCTTACGATCATGTTGAAATGTTCGAGGCGCTGCCGTCGCCCCGCGCCGACCTGCTCAACTTTCCCGACTTCCTGTTCTGGCTGCCGGAATCGGTGGTTGCCATTCGTCCGGGTGGCGACGCGAAGCTGATCTGCACCGTCTACGGTTCGGACGAGTCCTCGGCGGCTCACATGGCACTTGGCCAGGCGCACCGCCGTCTCGAGGAGCTCAAAAGTCGGATCCGGGCTCCAGGCCAGCCGTTTCCGGATGCCTATGCGGCGAACGATCAGGAACCGTCAGTCGATCTCCCGGACGAGGAATATTGCGCAGTTGTCGAACGCGCGAAGGAGCATGTTCGCGCCGGCGACGTGTTTCAGATCGTCCCGTCACGGACCTTCTCGCTGGCTTGCGCCGAGCCCATGGCCGCGTTTGCGCGGCTGCGCGAGACCGACCCAAGCCCGCACATGTTCTACGTTGCTGGTCCGGCCCACACGGTGTTCGGTTGCTCCCCAGAAACGGCGGTGCGGGTGTTCGTGGGCGAGGAGGGCAGGCACCGCGTCGAGATCAAGCCCATCGCGGGGACTCGGCCGCGCGGCCATGACACCGACGAGGACAACCGGCTCGAGCTCGATCTTCGGTTGGATGAGAAGGAGACTGCCGAGCACATGATGCTCGTGGACCTCGCCCGCAATGATGTCGCGCGGATCAGCAAGGCGGGGACGCGACAGGTGTCCAAGCTGCTGACCACCGAACGCTATGCGCGAGTGATGCATTTGGTCTCGGCGGTTGAGGGCGAGCTGGCGGACGGTCGCGATGCGTTCGCCGCGATCCAGACCGGTCTCAACGTCGGAACATTGACGGGAGCGCCCAAGCTTCGCGCCGAGCAATTGCTGCGCGAGATTGAGCGAACCAAGCGAGGCCCGTACGGGGGCGCGATCGGCTGGCTGACCTCGGATGGCGAGTTCAACAGCGGCATCATCATCCGCTCGGCCACGGTGGTTGATGGCGTTGCCTATGTCCGCGCTGGCGGCGGCGTGGTCGCTGATTCCGTGCCGATGAGCGAGGCGGACGAGACTCGCCGCAAGGCCGGCGCGGTATTGTCTGCGATCGCTGCCGCGGGAGGAGGAGCAGGATGAGCGAGATCCTCGTCGTCGACAACCATGACAGCTTCACCTTCAACCTGGTGGAGTCGTTCCTGCGCTTCGGTCATCACGTCCGGACGGTGCGTAACACGGCGTCGGCATCGACCCTGTTCGACCAGGCGAAGGCCGCCAATGCGCTGGTCGTCCTGTCGCCCGGACCCGGTCGACCGGAAAATTCCGGCTGCACGGTCGAGCTGCTGACGTTGGCTAAAGGCGAGGTTCCGGTGCTCGGCATCTGCCTTGGCCATCAGGCGATGGTGCTGGAGGCGGGTGGCGAGGTCGGCTCGGCGCCAACGCTGATGCACGGCAAGTCGTCATTGGTTCCACATGATGAACAGGGGCCCTTCGCCGGGCTCCCCAATCCGTTCCGGGCAGGCCGCTATCACAGCCTTTGCACCATCGATCCACCCAGCCGCTTCCATGTCCATGCGGAGATCGATGGCATGGCGATGGCGATCTCCGACCCAGACGCACGGCAGTTCGGCCTGCAATTCCACCCGGAGTCGATCCTGACGCCGCATGGCGATGCG
>CBFGZJ010000231.1:0-3429 GCA_965653215.1 uncultured Sphingomonas sp.
GGCAATGCTCGCTGGCGAGGGAGAGACGAACGGAGTGCGGCTACTCGCTCCCGAGACGGTGCGGCTTGCGCGGTCGAACCTATTTCCGCCCGGGGTGCAGGTGCAATTCTACGGCAACGTCCTGCCCAATCTTGGTTTCGGGGCCGCGATGCAGGTGACGCTCGCGCCAGCGCAGATGCCGCAGGGTGTCTTCGGCTGGGGCGGAGCTGCCGGGACAGGCATGTGGGTCGATCCGATCCACCGGCTGCACATGGTGCTGATGACCCAATATATGCCTGCGGAGATCAACCTGTCGCTGCGGGAGGAGCCCGCGACCGCCGCCTACGCCGACCTCGGCCTATGGCCTGCCGGAGGGCGGACCCGCCTGTCCTGACAGCTTCTTCCCTCCGCTTGCATCGAACTGCTTTCGCGCGCCTAATAAACGTCGGCAAGGCAGGAGACAGGGATGGCTCTAACGCGCGGAGACCTCGAGCAAAGGCTTGCTCAGGAAGCAGTTTCGAGCTGGGTGCTGGTCGATCAGCCGATGATTGACCGGTTCGCCGACGCAACGGGTGATCATCAGTTCATCCATGTCGATCCCGAACGCGCGGCGCACACTCCGTTTGGCGGGACGATCGCGCATGGTTTCCTGATTCAATCGCTGCTTCCGCGTCTCCGCGACGAAGCCCGCCCCGATGCGACTGACGGAGCAAGGATGGAAGTCAACTATGGGACCAACAAGCTCCGCTTCGTGAGTGCCGTTCGCTCCGGGAAGGCGGTCCGCGGCCGGTTCAGGACTGTGGAAATCCTCGAGAAACGACCTGGGCAGTTCCAGGTCACAACCGAAGCAACCATCGAGATCGACGGGGAAACAAAGCCGGCATTAATCTGTGAGTGGGTGACCCAACTTCTCAGCTAGCATTGCGCTTGCGGCGCCTTGCCTAGCTTGAGCAACACCTCCGCACGTCCAGCGGGTTGGTTCGGCAGCCAAGTTCCGCTACAAGGCCGGCACCGGGGAAGAGACGGCAGGAGACCATGATGGCGGATCTGCGTTATCTCTCTGAACGTGCGGAGGCATGCCGCGCCATCGCTCAGCGCACCACCGATCGGTCGGAAAGCAAGGCGTTGCTCGATCTCGCTTCATTATACGAGCGCCAGGTTCAGCAATTCTCTCGCCGTAGTCGGCAGGTGCAGGGCTAACCCTCCCCCTCCAGCCGCGCGGCAAACGCGCGCTCAGCATTCCTGAAGATACATCAAAGATGTTGCAGTGCAGCAAAGTTGCTTGCTTCCAGTCACCATCCCGTGTAGGGACAGTTGCAGAGGATGTTGTCGAGGGCCTGTAACACAGGAGACCGACATGAAATCGACCCTCATCTTCGTGGCATCTGTCGCGATGACTTGCATGAGCGTTGTTGTGGCGAGCGCGGGGACAATTTAACCCCGCGTTCAAGCTTCGCTGACTTCATCACATCCTCAAAAATCCGCCTTTTGCTCTTTCAAGGGCATGCGGTTGGCAGGCTGAAGACGATCCAGTAGCAGCGTTGCCCTCACCACCACGGGAGTGCCCATGCCGTCCGGCCTCATTGCCTTGCTCGATGACGTCGCTACCCTGACCAAGCTTGCTGCATCGTCGATCGATGACGTTGGCGCCGCAGCGGGACGCGCGGGCGCGAAGGCCGCGGGGGTGGTGATCGACGATACCGCCGTGACTCCGCGTTATGTTACCGGTCTAAGCCCCGAGCGCGAGCTGCCGATCATCGCCAAGATCACGCTTGGGAGCCTGCGCAACAAGCTGCTGGTCATCCTGCCGGTGGCTTTGCTGCTTGCAGCGTTTGCTCCGGTGCTGATCACCCCCTTGCTGATGATCGGCGGCGCCTATCTCGTGTTCGAAGCGACCGAGAAGATCATCGAGAAATTGTCGGGCGATCATCATTCCGAAGAGGAATTGATGGAGGCCGACACGCCTGAGGAGCTGGAGCAGCGCCAGGTCGCCGGCGCAATCCGCACCGACTTCATCCTCTCGGCGGAGATCATGGCCATTGCCTTGGCGCAGCTCGAGGGCGAGCCATTCGCGCTGCAGGCGGCCGCTTTGGTCGCTGTGGCTTTCGCCATCACGATCGCCGTCTATGGCACGGTTGGGATCGTCGTGAAGCTCGATGACATCGGCCTCCACTTGGCTCGGCGGAGCAGCGCCGGGTTGCAGCTGATCGGGCGTGGACTGGTCAATGGTGTGCCTCACCTGCTTTCAGCGCTCTCGGCGATCGGCACCGCAGCCATGCTCTGGGTCGGCGGCGGGATCATTGTTCATGGGATGGAGGAGCTTCACGCCGGTGCGATCCCGCATCTCATCCACGATCTTGCCCATGCCGCCGGCGAGGCCAGCGGAGCACTTGCCCCGATCGTTGAGTGGCTGGCCAACGCTCTTGGAGCGGCAATCGTCGGTCTGGTGATCGGCGGCGCGATTGTCGCTGTTGTGCATCTGGTGAACCGCAGCCGCCGGTCTTCAACAGTGCCGGAGTAAGGGTGCATTACCTTATCGTCTTCGCGGGCGGGGGGATCGGCGCGGCACTGCGGCATGGCGTCAATCGACTGGCATTGTGCTGGTTTGGCGCAGGTTCCCCGATCGGGACAATGTTCGTGAATGTGGCGGGATCGCTGCTGATGGGGTTGCTGATCGGTGCCTTCGCGGGAGCGAGCGGCGGAGTTTCCAATCAGCTGCGCCTGTTTTTGACAGTGGGTGTTCTTGGCGGTTTCACCACCTTTTCGGCGTTCAGCCTCGATGCGCTCACATTGTGGGAACGTGGGCAACCACTCCACGCGGCTGGCTACGTGGTGGGATCGGTGGTCTTGTCGCTCGCTGCAATCAGCTTGGGCTATCTGATCAGCCGGTAACGCTCCATTGGTCCGCCATCGCGGCGATGTCCTCGAACTCCAGCGCATCGATCTGCTGGACGAGCGCTCGGATGTCCTCCGTGACGAAATAAGTCGGCTGGAAACGATCGATCCGGTAGGGAGTGTTGATGACCCGGGCGAGGTGCATCGGCAGCCGATCGGGCTCCTCGCTTTCAACCGCGTAGACCGCCTCTCCCTTACTTGATGCAAGGCCTCCGCCGAAGATTCGGCATTGGCCGCCCTCCCTGGTCAGCCCAAACTCGACCGTGTGCCAATAGAGCCGCGCCACGAGTTCCGTCCGGCCAGCGCGCACAGCGGCGAGGCCGATCCGTCCGAAGTGCTGCCCAAGCTCGGCAAAGGCGGGGTCGGCAAGCATCGGCACATGGCCGAAGATATCGTGGAACAGGTCGGGTTCCTGGATGTAATCGAGCTGATCTGGCCGGCGGATGAAGTTCCCCGCGGGGAACTGACGCTCAATCAGCATCGAATAGAACACATCATCGGGAACGAGCCCGGGAACTGCGACGACCGACCAGCCGGTCAGCGGCCGGAGCCTTG
>CBFGZJ010000232.1:0-3419 GCA_965653215.1 uncultured Sphingomonas sp.
TAGGCATTGTGGAACACAAGGTCGGCGGCGAACACCGTGCCAAGCTCACCGCTGCGAACCAGATCGCGAATGCGCTGCATCCCGGTGGTGAAGCGATAGCTGAGATCGACTCCCAGCAGGCGATCGGCATCGCGCGCTGCATCGACCACCTGACGGACTTCAGCAGCGGTTCGCCCGAGCGGCTTCTGACAAAATACTGCGACTCCTCGTTGCAAGGCGCGAACTGATTGCTCGGAATGAAGCGCGCTCGGGGTGGCGATCACCAACCCATCAAGGTCCAAGCTCAGCAGGTCATCGAGATCGCTTGCGACCACTGCATCGGGCGCGAGTGCCAGTGCCTGCTGGACGCACTCCGATGAGGGGTCGGAAATCGCCGCCGCCTCGATCCGCCCACTGGCAAGCATCGCTTCCATGCGGTTCCTGCCGATCCACCCGACGCCGAGGAAGCCGACCCGTGGCCTCACGGAACGACGATCGCCTTAAGAAATCCATCAGGGCGGTCCCGCGTCGCGTCGAGCGCTTCTCCCAAGGCTTCCAGCGGGTACCGGTGCGTGTACAGCGGCGAGGGATCGAGCCGCCCACCCCTCACCGCCTCGGCGGCTTCGCGCATGCCTTCGAGATAGGCGAGCGGGTCACGTTCATGCGCGTTGATCACGTCAATCCCACGCCAGTTCCACAGCTGCATATTGACCTGCCGCGGTCCATCCTGATGATAGCCGGCGATGATCAGTCGGCCGCGCTCGGCGGTGATCTCCGCCGCCAGGTCGAGCGGCCACTCCTTGCCGACCGCTTCGATCACGCGCTCGCAGAAACGGCCGCCCGTCAGAGTCCTGACCCGCTCGATGATCGCCTGATGATCGTCCATCCGGATCAGTTCGGCAGCGCCAAATTGCCGCGCGAGATCGAGTGAAAAATCACGCCGGGAAATCGCGAGCACTCGTGCACCAGCCTCACTCGCCAGCCGCGTGAGGATCGCGCCAAGGAAGCCGATGCCGACGATCGCCACCGTCTGACCGGCCACGATCTCAGCTCTTCGAAAGATGTTGAACGCGCAGCCGAGCGGCTCGCCAGGGAAGTCGGTTTGGGCAAGCTCCGTCGGGAGGCGGAGGGCTGCACTGGCTTCCGCAATGTCATATTCGGCATAGGCATTATACGACAGCGCGGCGACCCGGTCCCCGACCGCAAATTGATCTACGCCCGGGCCGACCTGATCGACGACACCCCACGCCTCATGCCCGAGCCCGCCAGGCTCTCCTGGATAGGACACCCACTGCGAGCCGGCCCACGGAGTCAGGTTTGACGCGCAGACACCGCATCCTTCGACCTTGAACCGAATTTGCCCCTGGCCGGGATCGGTTATTGGAACATGGTGGACTGCAATCCACCCAGGACGCTCAAGAACTGCCGCACGCATCGCTTTCCAACGAGGGTCTACAAAGAAGGTTTCGCAGCAAGTCCGAAGCGCTTGAGAAGATGCTCGCAGCGGTCGAAGAAGGCGCCAGTTCGGCCGCGTGAGTAGACGAGGCCGCCGTAAAGCGAGCCGATCGTGCGTGCCCATGCAAGATAGAGGCGCGGCCATCGCAGCGCTCGCGCAAGATAGAATATGCGGTGGCTCCAGCGCGCGATATGAGCGCGTAGCCGATACACCAGTTTGCGTCTCAGGCTGAGCGTCGGCGCGTGGTCGGAAACCCGCTTGCGCGGGCTCAGATGTCTGCGGCGGTGCGCAAGGCGGTAAGACAAGCCCTCGCGCCGATGACGAAAGCCCGCCTCCTGGGTGCGATGGACGAACTCACCGTCAACCGGTTCGAGCGACACGCGCGACTGCTCAGCCCCATCCTGTAGTAGGGAGAGCATCTCTGGTGAGCGGACCACAATCACATTCGTGCCGCGGCCGTCCGAAGAATAGGGCTCGAGCCAGGCATCGCCGACCGACACATCCGCTGTCTCGGCAACGACATCATCGCAGAAGTCGCAGGCGCTGTTCTGGAAAAAGCCCGCGCCCCAGTCGCCATCGGCCAGGTGCCACCAATCCTGCGCCGCATTTCCGCCGTGCTTCAGGTCGAGCGACGCGCGGTACCAATTCGCCGGCCGTGATGGGTCCTTGAGCCGGTAATCGATCGCCGAGACGTTGCCGATCCGCTGACCCATCTGCCACGCGAAGCTTTCCGCCATGCGGCTGCTCTTCATGTGGCCGCAGAACAGACCGATGGTGCAGACGATCCGCTCGGCGAGAACCGGATCTTGCTTTCGCAGCAGGTGCACCGCCTTGAGGAAGCACGGAATGCCGACGACGGCGTAGCGGCCCGGCACGTTCCGGATTTCGCGCACGACCTGCGACAGTTCGATCGGATAGTAGCGGGATTTGGCACCCTGCCCGACCGCCTCGAGGGTTCGCGAGATGCGATACTCGAACAGCCGCCCTGAGTCCGGATCGCAGGGAACCACATGCGCCACTCCGTCGACCCACTGTCGCGACAGCAGTTCAGCGGCGATCCAACTCACCAATCCGCCGGAACTGCCCGAACTGCGGAAGGCTCCTTCTTCGACATGGCCGACGAACGCCGCCGCATAGCGTCCGACCTTGGGATGCTGCTCGCTGCAGTCCGGGAACAGTGATTGCGAAAGCGTATCTTCATTGTCTGCATGAGGCGAAAAGGGACAGGTGCGGGCAAGCGTTTCGGATCTCGCCTGCCGCCAGGCGGCCGGTCCGCGTGGTTTTAACTGGCCAAATCGATCCCAATCCATTCGCGCCACGTGGGAACTCGATTGCGCCACGCATGACCCGCATCCGATACACAGGCCTGCTCGCGCGATCTGCTCAGGCGACAGCGAGCGCGGCTGCGATGACATGGTTGAGATACTCGGTGGATTCGCCGCGCACCTGCGTGATCCGCTGTTGCACTGAACTGTCCGGCGGCTCGGACAGCAGGCGCTCGCATTCCGCGTCGGCATCATTCTCGGACACCATGTGCGAATGGGCGCCAAGCAGCCGCAGCAAGCCTCGAATCTTGTTCGAGCGATAGGTGGATTCGGCGCAGGCGAATGGCTTGCGATTCAACAAGGCGAACACGCAGCCGTGAAAGAAGTTGGTCGCGACGCCGGTGGAATGCGCGATCAAGCCTGCAAACTCGTCCGGCCCCGCCGCGATCTCCTGCTCGTCAGCCCAGTCGTTGCGATAGCCGATGCTGACCAGGCGCAAGTTGCGCCGCTTCGCGGCCCGCCGCACCGCCTCCGCAAACCAGTCCGGAAACGAGTGGCCGTAGACCGCGATATAGGGTGTGCGCGGTGCCTCGCCGGACGAGCGAACGCGCGAGGCGAATTGCAGACAGGGATCAAGGACGATGCACGGTAGAAGACCAAGCGTCGCTTTGATCAACTGCTGCGAATTGTCGTCGCGCACGGAGATTGACGCGAAGCTC
>CBFGZJ010000233.1:0-3417 GCA_965653215.1 uncultured Sphingomonas sp.
AACATGGACGGGCAAGCGCTGGTAATCTCGCTCGGAGTCCACTCGGCGGTGGTTGAGACCGAGGTCCGGATTCATCCCGCTGCGAACACCAAGCTGATGGGCCTTTATGCGTCGGGCGGGAACCTGTGCACCCAATGCGAGGCGGAAGGGTTCCGGCGCATCACTTTCTTCCCGGACCGGCCCGATGTGTTGTCAACCTACCGGGTTCGCATGGAAGCGGATGCAGCGCTCTATCCGGTGCTGCTCGCCAACGGCAATCCGGTCGATCAGGGGCAGGCTGACGGCGGCAGACATTGGGCGGTGTGGGAGGATCCGTTCCCCAAACCCTGCTATTTGTTTGCGCTGGTCGCGGGCGACCTCAAGGCCAACCAAGATCGCTTTACCACTCGCTCCGGACGGGAGGTGGAGCTTGCAATCTGGGTTCGTGAGAAGGATCTGGCGCGGACCCAACATGCCATGCAGTCGCTCAAGCAGGCGATGGCCTGGGATGAGCGGGTGTATGGCCGGGAGTACGATCTGGACCGGTTCAACATCGTCGCCGTCGAAGACTTCAACTTCGGCGCGATGGAGAACAAGGGCCTCAACATCTTCAACTCACGCTACATCCTTGCCGACCCTGAAACTGCCAGCGACGCCGATTTCGATGCCGTCGCAGCGGTTGTGGCACACGAGTATTTTCATAACTGGTCCGGCAACCGGGTAACCTGCCGCGACTGGTTCCAGCTGAGTTTGAAGGAAGGCTTCACCGTCTTCCGTGACCAGCAATTCTCGGCGGACATGGGATCGCCTGCAGTGGAGCGGATCGACCAAGTGCGCACGTTGCGCGCGACCCAGTTCCCGGAAGACGCCGGACCGCTCGCTCATCCGGTCCGGCCAGACAACTATATCGAGATTTCGAATTTCTACACGGCCACGGTCTACAACAAGGGCGCCGAGCTGATCCGGATGCTTCAGACCATCCTCGGCCCCGAGCAGTTCCGGGCAGGAAGCGATCTCTATTTCGAGCGCCATGACGGGCAGGCGGTGACTTGCGACGATTTCGTCGCCGCCATGGAGGACGCCAGCGGTGTCGATTTGTCGCCCTTTCGGAGCTGGTATTCTCAAGCCGGAACCCCCCAGGTTGAGGCTCGATTGGAATTCGACGAAGCGCGCCAGCAAGCGACTCTAGACCTGCGTCAGACGGTTCCGCCCACACCCGGACAGCCGATCAAGCAGCCGATGCCGATCCCGCTCAAGCTGGCCCTGATCGGGGCGGGAAGCGGCGCGGAGATCGCCAGCGAACGACTGCTCGTTATGGGCGGAGAGCAGGCAAGCCTGACCTTCCAACAGGTGACGGAGCCGCCGCTGCTGTCGATCAACCGTGGATTTTCCGCTCCGATCACAGTGAAGGCAGAACGACGAGCGGGCGAGCTTGAGCGTCTCGCCGTCAGCGATTCCGATCCGTTCGGGCGCTATGAGGCGATGCAGGAACTCATGCGTCGTGACTTGCTTGCCGCGGTTGCCGGAAGATCGCCCTCGACGGAGCCTCTATGCGAGGTGATCGCGGCGACCCTCACTTCGAACGCCCTTGACCCGGCATTCAAGGCTGAATCGATCATCCTTCCTAGCGAGGCGTTCCTGGCCGAATTGGTTGAGCAGGCTGATCCCGGCGCGATTCATCACGCTCGGGAGGAGTTCCGTTCGAGCATAGGGCGGTCGCTCCTGTCCCAATTCGAAGCTGTCTATGCATCGGCTGTCGCTGATCCATCGAGCTTGGCGCCTGAAGACAAGGGGCTTCGGCGGCTTCGCTCGGCGACCTTAAGCTGGATTGCGGCCGCGGATGGGGATCGCGGCGCAGACCTGGCGAAACGCCAATTTGATCAGGCGCGGACGATGACTGAATGTCAGTCGGCACTTGTCGCTCTTGCGCACCTTGGCGGCGAACAAGCGAACGCTGCGCTGTCCGCCTTTTACGAGAGGTTCCGGGACAACGCGCTGGTGCTCGACAAATGGTTCTCGGTGCAGGCATCGGCGGCTCGGGAGGACACGGTCGAAGCCGTCGAAGCGCTATCGCGCCATGCGGACTTCACCCTTGCCAATCCAAACCGTCTGCGCTCGCTTGTCGGCAGCTTCGCGGCGACGCCGTTCCCCTTCCACCGCGCCGATGGGGCGGGGTATCGGCTGCTCGGCCGCATGATCCTTGCTGCGGATGCGATCAATCCGCAGACCGCGGCTCGCTTCGTCCCGCCGCTGGGGCGTTGGAGGCGTTACGACGGCAACCGGGCGGCGATGATGCGCGCTGAGCTTGAGCGGCTGTTGGAGGCTCCGGGACTCAGCAAGGATGTCTTTGAGCAGGCGAGCAAGAGCCTGAACTAGCAGGCGCCAGAAACAGTCTTATCCACCGACCCACTGGGCGACGTCGCGCGCAACCTGGTTGGCCGCTTGATTGAGCGCGGAGCCGACCGTTCGCGCGGTTCCATCGGCGGGAGCGCTGGCGGTGAAGCGCCGCGTTTCGACACGGGTCCCGCCGCCGGTCGACAGTGCAGCGTCGTAGACGACGAGCGCCGACCCGGTTGCCGCGTCATAGCCGAAGCGGTGCAACTGCCCGGAAAGACGCAGACCCGGGTCGAGCGACGTCTGCAGCGGGCCAAGCACGACGCGCCCGGTCGTCCGCACGATCGTCTCCGACAACAGGTTGCGGAACAGTCGGTCGGGCGTGTCCACCCACTGCAGATTGGTGATGTAGGCGACTTGCGTCGGACTAGCTTGGGCCGGCACTCGCACCGCCCGCAATTCCCGCGGTCCCTCGCCGCTCGCCTCGCGCACCCGGGAGCCGCTGACCGGTTCACGGCGCTTGGTGCCGGGGCCGTCGGCGTGAGCGTCAGCAATGTCGGCGGCACTTTCTGCCCACCGCCCAGCAACGAGGCGCATCCCGCGGTCGCAAGCGCCAGTGCCGCCACGGCCATGATGCGGATCATTGGTTTCATTGGCTCTTCCCAGGCTTGTAATCCGGAAGCTTCGGGGCGCCGAGCGTCCCGCCGATTCCGCCCCGCTCGAGCCGTTCGGAAACGCCGGTCAGCGACTGGCTGAGTTCGCGCAGGTCGCGGACCAGCCGGTTGGCCTCCGGCAAGGTGCTCTTCGAGAAATTCTGGATCCCCGGGCGAGCGTCGGCGACGACCGCATCGAGATTATTGGCGGCGCGTTCCACGGATGCGATTGCGCGGCGCAGGTCCTCTGCGGCGGGCTTCCCTTGCTCGTTCACGAGCTTGTTGGTGCTTCCCGCGAGTTCCGCGATGCGGTCGGCGGCGATCGCCGCATTACGCGCGGCGACGCGGGTCTCAGCGATCGTGTCGGCCATGTCGGGCGCTCGCTCGGCGAGGACGTCGGTGGTCCGTTCGACATTTTCCAGGATGTCCGAGATGGCATTCTGGTTTTTGT
>CBFGZJ010000234.1:0-3410 GCA_965653215.1 uncultured Sphingomonas sp.
CCCGATTGGGCCAGTTACATCGCTCTTGTCGGCATCGGCGACATAGGCACGCAGGTCGACACGGTTGAACCCGTCCTGATCGTCCGGATCATCGCCACCCAGTGCGCGCAGCCGCTCCTCGAAGTCTCGGCGTGTCCCCAGCCGATCCACCAACCGGCTGCGCAATGCCGCCTGAGCAAGATCACCCCCAGCCGCAGCAACGACCCCGGGTGTATCCCGGATGTAGGGGAGAATCGCGGCTGATGGCCGTGCGCTCCGCACCCGGTCGAGATAATTCTCAAGCAGCGCGTTGCCGAGTGCCTGCGCGTCCCGCCGCGCCTCCGGTGACATGTCATTGCGGATGTAGGGTTCGACCGCCGCCTTGTAGCTCCCGACCCGGTAGACATTGGCCGTGACTCCAAGCTTGTCGAGCAGCCCCTTATAGTAGAGCGACTGCCCGCCCGGTCCGCGGACTGCAACCAACCCCATTGGGTTCAGCCATACTTCCGACGCGTGGCTTGCCAGCAGATAGCTGCTGTCCGTGTAGCCCGTCGCGAAGGCGATGACCGGCTTGCCGGAGGTTCGGAAGCGTCCAATGGCATCGCCAAGGTCCGCAACTGCGGCATGACCGCCGCCGAGGAACCCGTCGAGATCGAGCGCGACGCCCTTCACGCGGCTGTCGTCCCGCGCTGCGTCCAGTGCTGAAATCAGATCGCGAAGCCGGTGTTCGCGCAGGCGACTCCCCTGGCCGCTCAATAGCGGCAGCAGATCCGGCTCGCTCGGCTGCTCGACCAGGGCGCCCTCCATGTCGAGCACCAGCACTCCCTCACCAACCGGCGTCGGCCGCACCGAGAGGGCGGCGTATAGCCCGCCGAAAAACAGCAGTAGCAGGATCAGGACCAAGGCATCCTTGATACCGACCAGCAGCTTCCACAGGCCGCGAACAAATCGCATCGCCGACTCCTTTGCCGCTGCGCTAGCGGAGCGCAGGCGCGCGGTTAAGCCGGAATTATTCTGAGAGCGCGTTTGCTCAACTTGCAGACGCAGTGGGTTGGGCTGATCGCCTCGGGCAGCTAGTGCAATAGACGTGCTCGCTCCCTTGCCCTCCCACGCCCAGGCCGCTTCCGTATCCTCCTGGAGCGACGAGTTCCGGGCAATGCTCCGCCTGAGCCTGCCGCTGATCCTGGCCAACGTCACCCTTGCGCTGATTTCCGCAACCGACGTGCTGCTGATGGGCCGGCTGAGCGCTCATGCGGTCGCGGCCGCCGCGCTTGGTCTCAACCTTGTCTTCCCCTTCACCCTCTTCGGGCTCGGGGTCATCACTGCATCCTCGCCATTGATGGCGACCGCACTCGGTGCGCGTCATCGAGCGGTGCGCGACGTGCGCCGGACTTTCGTTCAATCCATGTGGGCGATTGCCGCGCTCGTGCCGCCTTGCTGGCTGCTGCTGTGGAACGCCGAGTCGATCATCCTGCGCCTGGGCCAGGAGCCGGCGCTCGCCCGCGACGCAGCAACCTTTGTACGCGGCTACATGTGGAGCATTCTTCCGTTCTTGGTCTTCCAAGCGATCCGCAACTTCGTCTCGGCGCTGGAGCGGCCTGGCTCGATCGTGGGTATCAGCGTTGGCGGGATCGTGCTGAACGCTTTGCTTGGCTGGGGCCTGATTTTTGGCCAGTTCGGCTTGCCTCGCCTTGGAATTTTCGGCGGAGGCCTCGCCAGCAGTTTGGTCTGGGCCCTGCTCGCCGCCGGAATGATGGTTTATCTGCAAACCGACCGGCAGTTCCGTCGCTTCCATCTGTTGGGCGCCTGGTGGCGCGCGGATTGGTCACGCTTCACGCACATTTGGCGGATCGGGCTTCCGATCGGCCTGGCGATGGCGTTGGAGGCCGCGGTATTCGGCGCGACCACTTATCTGATGGGCCTGATCGATGCCGACTCGGTCGCGGCCCATGCGATCGCGCTGCAGGTCGCGCAGACGACGTTCATGGTGCCCCTTGGCATCGCTCAGGCCGCAACGATCCGGGTCGGCCTGGGGCTGGGCCGCCAAAACCCGTCCGAGATCACCCGGTCAGGCTGGACTGCATTCATCCTTGCTGTGGGATTCATGGCAGCCATGGCGGTTCTTCTCTGGCTGTTCCCGCACCAGCTTGTCTTGCTGGTGCTTGCGGACAGTCCCGCCAATGCGCGGGCGGGAGTTCTCGCCGCTCAGTTCCTGCTGGTCGCCGCCCTGTTCCAGATCGCTGATGGGGCGCAGGTGACGGGCGCCGGCATGCTCCGCGGTTTGCATGACACGAAAGTGCCGATGCTGATTTCCGCGTTCGGCTATTGGGTCGTGGGAATCGGAGTCGGCACCGCCCTGGCGTTCGGCGCAGGGTGGGACGGGGTCGGTCTGTGGGCCGGACTGGCGACGGGGCTTGCGATCGTGGCCGTGCTGCTTCTGCTCCGTTGGTCCCGTCGTGAAACGCTCGGGCTGATTCTCAGCGGTCACCCCTTGACCGGCAGCGATGTTAGACCCAAATGCGCGGCATCGTCTGGCACTCCTACCTGATGAGTGCCAGCGCGACTGTCTAATTCAGATAAGCAAGGGGCTAACACATGGATTTCAGGCCGCTTCATGACCGCGTCCTCGTCCGCCGGGTCGAGGCTGAGGAAAAGACCGCTGGTGGGATTATCATTCCCGACACGGCCAAGGAAAAGCCGCAGGAAGGCGAAGTCGTCGCCACCGGCACCGGCGCTCGCAGCGAAGACGGGAAAGTCACTCCGCTCGACGTCAAGCAGGGCGACCGCATCCTGTTCGGCAAATGGTCGGGCACCGAAGTGAAGATCAACGGGGAAGACCTGCTGATCATGAAGGAAAGCGACATCCTCGGGGTCGTCGCCTGACCTCTCCACTCAGTTCAGCTTCCAGTTCAGAATAGGAGCCGCACATGGCAGCCAAGGACGTGAAATTTTCGCGCGACGCGCGCGAGCGGATTATGCGGGGTGTCGACATCCTCGCCGATGCCGTGAAGGTGACCCTCGGCCCCAAGGGCCGCAACGTGGTCATCGACAAGAGCTTCGGCGCACCGCGCATCACCAAGGACGGCGTGACTGTCGCCAAGGAAATCGAGCTTAAGGACAAGTTCGAGAACATGGGCGCGCAAATGGTCCGCGAAGTCGCTTCGAAGACCAATGATCTCGCCGGCGACGGCACCACCACCGCGACCGTTCTTGCCCAGGCGATCGTTCGCGAAGGCATGAAGTCGGTCGCGGCCGGCATGAACCCGATGGACTTGAAGCGCGGCATCGATCTGGCCGTCGGCAAAGTTGTCGAGGACCTCAAGGCGCGTTCGAAGGACGTTGCCGGGTCGGAAGAGATCGCCCAGGTCGGGATCATCTCCGCTAACGGCGACCGCGAAGTCGGCGAGAAGATCGCGCAGGCGATGGAGAAG
>CBFGZJ010000235.1:0-3387 GCA_965653215.1 uncultured Sphingomonas sp.
AGCGGCAAGCAGGATGAACCCAACCAGGCGATCGAGGTGGATGAGCGGGACGCCGGCCCAGATGGTCTGGTCCTCGGCGATCCAATGAGGAATTTGCCTTGCCTTTTCGCGGGCCGGGGTGAGGCGATGCCGACAGGCGTCCAGTTCGATGATGGTTCCGCTCTCCTGAGCTTCGTTCCAAAATCGGGAGTCGCCCGGCTCCGGCTTGGGCAGTGATCCCTCCCACTTCCAGGCGGCGGCCGTTTCGAGATGGCCAGAGTCATTCAACGCCAGCAGCAGACCCCCCGGGGAGTCGACCAGATCGGCGAGAGCCTTGATCACTCGTTGGCTGAGCGGCGGCGTCTCGGGTCCGGTGCGGCCGACCACCTCGGTGAACCGCTGCCATTCAGCGCGATAGTCATAGCGATGCTCGAATAAATGCTTGGAGAGCTTGAACGTCACCCAGCTTCGCGCGCGTGGGCTCGGAACCAGGATCAGCGCAGCCGCAAGTCCGATCAGCGCGAGCGCATGGACGATGTTCCATCCTGCGCCACGGAGAACCGTCGTCAGGATGGTCATTGCAGCGAAATAGGCACAGATCGCCAGCAGCGAGAGCGACTGGAAGGTTGCGGCACGGGAGGGCCGGAAGCGCCAGCCCTGCTGTTGCGACCCCAGCGCGAATAGCGGAACGCTGAGGCTCACCACCGCACCCCGCCAGTCTGAGGCCCCAGACGCGAATTCAGGCGTGAGATAGGCAAGCGTGTAGAGGTTCAGGTCATAGGTCCAGATCAGGGCGAGTGCGAGCGTCGACAGCCGGATGCCGCTTCTGCTCGAGGGCGCGGCCTGGCCATAGAAATTGTGAACCAGCACCAGCGCGCCGGCGGCGGCAGTGATCCGGAGGATCAACCCCGTTTCCTTGATGGTCGCCTGTGCATCTCCCGCCGGTGTCAGCAATGTCATCATGTCGAGGACCAACTGAAACCCGAGCACCGCGGCCACCGCGGCGTAGACGAGCTGCACTCCGGACTCTGGCCGGCGCTGATCCTCCTTGGTGTTCGACAGGAAATAGAGGAGTGAAACCCAGCCGAGATTTCGCGCAGTCTCGGCCAGGCTGGGAAGCGCCCCGCCGGTGTCGATCGCCTGGAGCCAAGCCCACAGCGCGGTTGCAATGGTGCAGGCGAGCAGCAGCCGCTGTCCGGATTGACGGGCGCCGCCCCGCAGTTGCCACAAGGTCAGCGCGACAAACAGCATCGCGGCGAGCGCGTGCGTCCAGAAGGGGATCAGCTGCTCCACGCCAGCCGCGCTGTAAAATTCAACGACATGCGCCACAGTGTCGCTAAACTTTACAAATATTTCCTCAACGAGCGCACCATGTCATGGGGTCAGGAATGATTGATTCGCCTTCTCCCCCCCGAGTTCGCCCTGTCATCCTTTCCGGTGGTGCTGGAACCCGGCTGTGGCCAATGTCGGTCGACCGGTCACCCAAGCAGTTCCTGCCGCTGATCGACGACCAGACCCTGTTCGATGCGACGCTCGCGCGCGTTGCCGACCAGAACCATTTCCTGCCGCCAATCGTGGTCTGCGGCGAGCAACATGTCCCCCATGTCGAGTCCGCGGTGAAGGCAATGGGGCTTGCGGACTTTCTGCTCATCGTCGAGCCGCTCGCTCGCAACACCGCTCCGGCGGTGGCGCTGGCGGCGCTCGCGGCGGAGACACCCGACGAGGTGCAGCTGGTCCTGCCGAGCGACCATCATGTGGCTGATCCGACGGCGTTTGTTGCCGCGATCGAACGGGGGGTTGCGGCGGCATCGAGCGGCGCTCTGGTGACCTTCGGGATTGAGCCGGACCGGCCTGAAACCGGCTATGGCTATATCGCGGCGCGTGAACTTCGGGATGGCGTTGCGGCTGTTGACCGCTTTATCGAGAAGCCCCAGCGGGATGCCGCGGAGCGGATGATCGAGGCGGGCGGCCACTACTGGAACGCCGGGATTTTCCTGTGGCGGGCCGATGCGCTGATCGCCGAACTCGAAGTTCACGCGCCGGACGTCTACGCGGCCGCTCGCCATGCAGTGGATTCAGGCGAACGTCAGGCGGGAGCCCTTCGGCCGGACCGGGAATCCTTCGCCACCTCGCCGTCGATCTCCGTCGATTATGCCGTGATGGAGAAGACGTCGCGAGCCGCCGTGGTGCCTGCCAGCATGGGATGGTCGGATGTTGGGAGCTGGGAGTCGCTCCACGAACTGGCAGCACAGGACTCGCGCCGGAACGTGGTCGGGGAAGGAGCAATCGGAGTGGACTGCGATGGGTGTCTGATCCGCACCACCGGGCCAAAGGTGGTTGCGATGGGGGTTGAGGATCTGGTGATCGTCGCAACTCCCGAAGCGGTGCTCGTCCTGCCCAAAGCCGATAGCCAACGGGTTCGTGAAGCCGCCGCCTGGTACGCCGAGAACGGCAGCTACATCTAAGCGACGGTCACTTCTTCATCAGGTCGAGGGCGGCCAAGGTCAGCGCTTCAGTGGCGGTGGCGATCACCGCCTCCGCGTCAGGCGCCCAAAACGGGCTGTGCAGCGAGGGGAGCTTGCGCGTATCGCCGCCCGCTTCATCCCACTTGGCCTTCGGAGTCCCGCCGACCCAGATCATCAGGCTTTCGATGGTCTTGTCCGCAATTCGGAAACGGCCGAAATCCTCGCCAAACATGACCGACGGCGTCGCAATCACCCGCCTGTCGCCAAAATGCCTGGTGAACAGATCCAGTGCCCGCGTGGAAAGGCCTTCGGAATTGAACGTCGAAGGCGTGTGATTGGCGCTGACGGTCACAATCGGCATGCGGTCGTCTGGCACTCCAGATGCAATCGCCTCGCCGCGTGCAATCCTTGCAATGCCATCGAGCAACGCCTGACGGGCTTCCGGCGTGAAGCTCCGCACCGTGAGTTGAAGTTTTGCTTCGTCCGGGATGATGTTGTGCTTCGCGCCGGCATGAAAACTTCCGACGGTCACGACCGCAGGCGACAAGGGATCAAGCTCGCGGCTGATCAGCGTCTGCAGGGTCAGCACGATCCGCGAGGCGAGAACGATCGGATCCTTGGTAGTGTGCGGGAACGCGCCGTGGCCGCCATGACCGCGAACCGTGATGTCGACACTGTCCACACTGGCAGTCGCATATCCCTTGGAGATGCCGATCGTCCCGGCCGGCAAGGCCGCAGCGTCGTGAAAGGCGAGCGCATAGTGCGGCTTGGGGAAGCGACTGAACAGGCCATCGGCAATCATTGCCTTGGCCCCCTCGCTCGTTTCCTCGCCGGGCTGTCCAATCATCACCAGCGTGCCCGACCATGACCCCCTCACGGCGGCCATCTGACGAGCAACCCCGACCCACGCCGTCATATGCGTGTCGTGCCCGCAGGCATGCAT
>CBFGZJ010000236.1:0-3377 GCA_965653215.1 uncultured Sphingomonas sp.
AGGGGCGGTCGGCATGACGAACGGAAATCAGTGAACCGAGTTCGCGCTGGAAGCTGGACCAGATGCTTTCGTTCGGATCCCCGGCTAACAACTCATCCTCGGCCGCTTCGTATCCGGCAATCAGCTGGTCCAACCGCACGGGCTGTCGCGAAAGGCTGATGATGGTGGCCACGGCGCGCGGGTGCTGATCCCCGAATCTGTCCGTCAGGAGCGTCTCGATATAGCCCAGCGGTACACCTCGATCCACCGACCGACGGGCGGCGAAGGCAACAAGTAGCGCATCCGCGCGTCCCGCCGATCCTGCGGCGAGCTTGGTCGTGTTCTCGATGGCCTGCAATCGCGCTTCGAGCGCAGCAATGCGGGGCTCGGCGACTGGAAGTGCGGCGATCGCAATTGGACGCCTGGGCGGGCTGAGAGGTAGAGCTGGGCCCCTCAGTTGAATCTCCGGACCGATGCCGGCGAGGCGCGCCGCTTCGTCCCAGCGGGCGAGCGCCCACACCGCGGCTCCGGCGCCCGCAAGCAGCAGCAGCAATCCGATGAGCAACCGGGCGGCCCACCCCATCCGCGATCTTGGTGAAGCATTGCTCATTACGGTTGCGCATCCTCGCACAGCCGCGCAGCAAGCGCCAGCAACGCCTGTTCGCTTGGTTCAGAGGCGACTCCGACCTCACGCCAACCTGATCCCGCCGCATCCGCGGCTGCGGAACTGATCGCCGCCAGCTTCACCGTCGCGCGATTGATCGGAGCATGATCGGCGAGTTCCGACAGCCTCCTCCCAGCCCGCGGCGAGTGGACCGCGACAACCGAGTGCTCGACCGCCGCGAAATCGTCAGGCTGCTGAAGCATATCCGAAGAATAGACGACCCGTCGCTCAATCGCGATGCGATCCTGCCGAGGCGAATGGTGGTCGCGGCCGGCAAGATGAAGGAGCGGAAGGGCCGGGGAAATGGCGGCGAGCAGTGCTTCGACAGTGCCTGGACCGGTGATCACCTGAGTGAAGCCTGCACCCCGCGCAGCCGCAGCAGTGGCCGGTCCGACGGCGTAGACGGTCAATCCAAGAAAGTCGGCCAGGCGGGGACCGGCATGGCGGATCGCGTTCGAGCTCGTCAGCAGCACCCCGCCAAACTCCCCTGCCGGCGGTGCAATCCACGGCACTGCATGAACTTCGAACAAGGGCATCTTGATCGAGTCAAGGCCAAGTACCGCCGCGCGCCCGGCAGTCTGCGTCGCGCCCGGTTCGGGACGAAGCACGACCAATCGCTTCATGATCCCGGAAACAGGCGGCGAATCTCGGGCGGAGATCGCTCCAGCATGGCAATCGCCAATGCCGCGGCTGATTCCTCGCTGCCGATCGCCAAGCGTGCGTCCTCCCGGACCACCTCTGCTCCGTTCTCGCTGAGCAGTTCGGCCCTCAGCCACAAGGCGTCGCCCTCGACCAGAGCCAATGCCCCGACCGGCGAATGGCAGGTTCCGCCCAGCGCGCGCGAAAAGGCGCGTTCCGCCAGCACCGCAGCCATGGTCTCCTGATCGCTGATTGGACCGAGCAGCGCCCGCGTGTTGATGTCGTCCGAGCGGCACTCGATCCCGATTGCCCCCTGCCCTGGCGCTGGAAGCATCAGCTCGACCGGGATCGCGGAGCCGACATCGTAACGGCCAAGCCGCTCCAGCCCCGCGGCGGCAAGCAGCGTCGCGTCTGCTTCTCCGGCCGCGATTTTCGCTAACCGAGTCTCGACATTGCCGCGCAGCGATTCAACCAGCAGGTCAGGGCGCATTCGCAGCAGTTGCGCCGCTCGGCGCGGCGAGGACGTTCCGACCCGGGCACGCTCCGCCAGCTGAGCAACGGTGACGGCGCCAATCAGACGATCGCGTACGTCCGCACGCGGAAGCATGGCCGCCAGCGTCAGCGCGGGGGGCCGCTTGCTCTCCACATCCTTCATTGAGTGGACGGCAGCATCGATTTCGCCGCCGAGCAACGCGCGATCGAGCTCCTTTGTCCACAGCGCCTTGCCGCCGATGTCGGCGAGGGGGCGGTCCTGGATGCGATCTCCGCTAGTTTTGATCACCACCAGCTGAACGCTGCCGCCGCTCCAGCCGTGCACCCGCTCGAGCGCGGCGGCAACCGATCGCGCCTGCGCCAGGGCGAGAGGCGAGCCGCGCGTTCCTAGGGTTAGCGAGGTGGTCAACGTTGCCATGCCCCCCCCTAGCCGACGCGTCGCCCATCAGGCAAAGGAACCAAGCATGGCTATCATCCTCGGCCTGGAATCCTCGTGCGACGACAGTGCGGCGGCGCTGGTCACGTCCGACCGCCAGATTCTGGCTCAGGCGGTCGTCGGCCAGGCGGAGCTTCATCAGCCTTTCGGTGGCGTGGTTCCGGAGGTTGCCGCTCGTGCCCATGTCGAAATCCTTCCCGGCCTAATCCGGCAGGTGCTCAGCGAAGCTAGCATTGCAGTCGACCGGATCGATGCGGTCGCAGCAACCGCAGGCCCCGGGCTGATCGGTGGGGTCATGGTTGGACTGATGGCCGGCAAGGGTATCTCGCTCGCAACCGGCAAGCCGCTGATCGCCATCAACCATCTCGAAGGGCATGCGCTCTCCCCCCGCCTCGTCAATCCGGACCTTACTTTCCCCTATCTCCTGCTCCTCGTCAGCGGGGGTCATTGTCAGCTGCTCGAAGTGCGGGGCGTCGGTGCTTACCGCCGGCTCGCGACCACCATCGACGATGCCGCTGGCGAGGCGTTCGACAAAGCGGCCAAGTTGCTTGGCCTCACCTATCCCGGGGGACCGGCGATCGAGCAGTTGGCTAAGAGCGGTAATCCCGAGGCGGTCCCATTGCCGCGGCCCCTCACCGGCAGCAGGGAGCCTCACTTCTCCTTCGCTGGCCTCAAAAGCGCGGTGCAGCGGGCGGTCGCGAGCGGGAGCTACGCGCCGGCCGATGTGGCGGCAAGCTTCCAGCAAGCGGTCATCGACTGCCTAGTCGACCGCACCGACCTTGCGTTGCGTTCCAGCGCGGCGCCCGCTCTGGTTGTTGCCGGCGGAGTGGCTGCCAATCAGGGCATCCGCCAAGCGCTCGCCGCGCTTTCCAGCCGCCACGGGCGAGATTTTTTCGTTCCGCCGTCATGGTTGTGCACCGACAACGCCGCGATGATCGGGTGGGCCGGTGCCGAACGGTTTGCAGCCGGAGAGTTTGATGGCCTGGAGGTTCCTGCGCGGGCCCGCTGGCCTCTCGACCAGTCAGCAGAGACAGTGAGAGGGGCGGGGGTGAAGGCGTGACGATCGAGCGGCTGGGAGTGATTGGCGGGGGAGCGTGGGGAACAGCGCTCGCTCAGGTCGCGGCAAGTGGCGGCCGAGACATCCTGTTGTGGGCACTAGAGCAAGAG